>JAXJYR010000106.1:0-6870 GCA_036306885.1 Longicatena sp. | reverse complement strand
TTTTTTCATTTTGTCATCATTACGTTTACGGTACACAATGTAACGAGTAGCTCCATCAATTTTGTTCCAGCTTAATTTGAATGTAGAAGTTGAAACTTGTTCGATATCTAATGTTACTTTACCATGTAATGTTGTCGCTTTAGCTACTGTTTTACTTGCTTCTGCAGCTCCAGCTTCATTTTGAGCTACTACGTAGAATGCATATTCTTTACCAGTCATAACTCCAGTTACGGCTAATGTAGTGTCTTCTACGGTTTTGTAAAGTTTGAATTCTTCTGAGTCGTATGCTTTACGGTATACATCGTAAGCTGTAGCTGTTTCAGATGCATCCCAAGTTAATGTTACTGTTTTGTAGTTCGTGTCTTCTGCTTCTAAGTTTTCTACTTTAGCAGGTGCTGTTAATTCAGGTAATGTAATATATCCTGATTGAATTCCAGATGAGCGATTTCCTGCTTCATCATATGTATATAACATTACTTTACCACTGATTCCAGCTTCTAAGTTTTCCCATACAAATGAAGTTGTAGTTACTCGTTTAATCACTTCATGTGATGGTAAGCTTACTAATTCATAGTATGCTACATCATCAGATGTAGATGCTGACCATTCAAAGGTAACACTGTTTTTACCTGGAATAACATTGAATGTTTCAGGATCAACTGGTGCAGTTACATCTTTTTCTTCTAATTGTTGATAAGCTGCTTCTAAGTTTTCGGTAGCATAATCAATTTCAAATTGCGTAATTTCATCGAATTCGACAAGTTTTGCTGCAAATTTATAAATAGAACTGAAATGTTCGTAACTATCTGTTGTATATTTGTCACTATTTGTTAATACTGATGCATAATCTTCTAATTTGGCAATTAATGCACTCTTATCAACACTTGGTACTTCTGGAGCATCTTCTGTTCCATAGAAACGAATTTCTGCCATAGAAGCGAATTTGTTATTTCCAGAGTCACCATAAGAACCTGTAATGCGAATAGTTACATATTGTCCTGCAAATTCACCATTTAACGCAACATTTGCACGGTACCATTCACTTTGGTTTAATGGACCAGTTTCTGCGAATACATATTCACCTGTTAATGTGTTTTGTGTGTAATCTGTACTGTTTCCAACATAAACTTCAAATTTGTGAATATCTCCATTACGTCCACCTTGACGAGGTAAGAATGTTACATCTGTTAATGTGTATTCTTTTCCTAAGTTGTAAGTAATTGTGTGTTGTTCACCATTATTTGATTGCCAGTTAGAGTGCCAGTAAGAGTTGTTATTGTAGTCTACTGTCGTAAATGCTTGACCATAACCATTTTCTGAAGGTTCTCCAGCTCCTCCACATTGAGAAGAGTAGCTTTCAACTGTTACTTCGTTTGCGGCTTTATTAATTAAGTTGTCTGGGTTTAATGGAAGTGGTCCATCCCATACAAGAGCATCCATAGCTGCAGTTAATGCAGAAACTTGTGCATCAACATCTGATTGACTTACATATTTGTCATTGTATACCGTGATTGCATAATCAATCGCTGCATTTAATGCTGCTACACTATCTTCTGTATAGTTTTCTGTCACAACATTTCTTGCTTCATTAATTTTTTCAATTAATGCTTTTTTGTTTGCATCATTATCTGTTGCTTCACGTAAAACTGCTTTTAATGTCATATCAGCATTTGCTTCAAATTCATAAATCGCTTCTTTTGCTACAGTTTGATTATTTTCATCTACCCATTCAAGGAATACATAACCTTCATTTGCGATTGCTTCTACAGTTGCATTAGCTCCTTTTAATACTGTATTACGTTTCGTAATAGCTGCATTAGCTGAAGCTTCAGTACGAATTGTTACTGTTTCACCTTTCATTAATTGGTCAAATGAGAATTCTTGATAAATCATCGCATTTTGTGCATGTAATTCTGCTGGTGCATATGAATCATAACGTTCATATAATACTGCGATGTTTTCGTTATCTAATTCTGTTAAACAGCTATATGCATATCCTGTGTTTGTATCATTTACTTGGAAATCATATTTCCAATCAATTGCATAACGATCAATACCAGTTGCACCTGTATCACTAATTAATCCAATTTTAATACGTCCATCACGACGATAGCTTCCTACACCTGCTGGAGAAGAAAGAATAATAGCTTCTTTTCCATCAATTAATCCAGAGTAACGAAGAACTGATAATTGTGATCCCCAACCTGGTTGTGTTAATCCATCTACATATTGCGCATCGCTCCAAGTTTCTCCACCATCTAAAGAAACCGCTGAAGCAATTTTTGAGTTATTTGAACGGGCAAAGACACGTACACTTCCATCTGGCATTTCAACAAATTGTGTTTCTGACATTGCCACACCATTTGTCACTGGACCACGTTTATATGTCCAAGTATCTCCATGATCATCAGAGTAAATAACTCCTGAGAAGTTGTTGTTGTAAACTGGAACTAAGATACGTCCTGCATGTTCACCGATTGTTAATTGTGTTCCACGACCTGGACCTACAATCATAATACGTTCTGGATCATTTTTCACTTGTCCATTTAAGAAGATTGGATCTGACCAAGTATCTCCATCATCATCAGAATATTTCATACATAACCAAGTAGTAGGTAATACGACAAAGTCTGCACTATCATAGAAGACATTCATCTTCACATCTTTATCTGTTGTAGATACTACAATTGAACTTCCGTTGTATGATGCTGATTTTTGTTTTACGGTTAACGCAACACCATTTTTGTATAGTTCATAGTTTCCATTGACACTATATTCTGTCGCAGTGTTTGTTGTATCGTTATAAATCACACCATTTTCACGAATCGTATAGTTATAAGCACTTTCACCTTTTTTCTTTAATTGCATGTATGATTTACCATTTACCGTTTTATATCCAGATCCTGCAACGGCTTGTGGTGAACCATATCCTGAAACCATTGCGTCCGCAATTAAGAAGACACGTTCAGTTTCTGCATCTTGGAATAAAATAGGGTCAATGAATGATGCACTTGCATTCACACGAACTTGTGCTCCACGTGGAAGTTCTAATTCATCATCCGCAAAATCATCAAAGTAAAGTACTAATTCTGGATCAGACCATGTTTTTCCATCATCGTCAGATACTGATACCCCAATATCAATGTTGTTAGGTGAGTCGTGTGTTCCACCGAAGCGTTCATCGGCAGCCGCAATCACACGTCCACTTTTTAGTGTTAATAAAGCAGGAATACGTTGGTAGTTTGCACCTGTCGCATCATCTTTATGGAAGATGTATTGTTCCTTACTTTCTGGTACTTCTGGTGTAGATGTTTCAGTTTTTGTCATCGCTTGTACTGTTGCATCGCTTAAGGCTGAACCATAAACTTTAATACTATGTACACTTCCACCAAAGTTATAAGCCATTGCAGCATTACGTTTTGTTGCTCCAATAAAGGCATTATCAACACCCGTAATATCATTTACAAATTTAAATCCACCTAAGTTTGCTGCACTTACAGTATGTACTAATTCACCATTTACAAATAATTTGTATTCGTTGTTATCTTTATCTGCTTTAAATGCAATTTTGTTTTGTCCATTTACATTAATCGCTCCATCTTTATAGATGTGGTAGTTTAATCCAGATTCGTTACGAATTTCAACTCCTAATCTACCATTTGGAGTTACATATACATGGAAGTGACGGTTTTGGTTATTAGCAGAACCATTTCCAATACTAAATAATGATTGTACACCATAAGAGCTTGTAGAAGTATAATCAACAACAACTGTTCCTTCTTCTAAAGCATATAAAGTATTTGCGTAAGCTTCAGATGATAAATCAACTGGATTAGCAATCGTTAAATTATCTTTTCCAAAAATGAATTGTTGACCTACTGCTTGAATTGTAAATGTAACTTCTTTTACAGAATCACCATTGGCAGCTTTCACACGAATACTATAAGTAGTACCTTCACTTAATACTTTTTTCACTTTTAGTTGTGTTCCACTAATTGCGAAGAAGTCATTATTTGTACTACCTTCCCCATTTACTAATGTAAAGCTGTATTCACCATCAACTAATAATCCATCTACTGATAAATCTCCAACTACACTTCCTGCATCAAGCTCAGTTACTTTTTTATTGCTTAAATATACTTCAATGTTGCTTTCTGCTTCATCACTTAATGTTACTTCAACAGGGGCAAAGGTAACTTCTTTCGCCGTATTTGTTAAGTGTGCAGATACTGTTACAGTGTAATTAGATTCTGGAATTAAATTATTAAGAAGTGCATAATTTACTCCATCTTTTACAGAAACTTCATATGTTTGTCCATTTACTTTTGATTCTGCTTTTAACACAACATCACCAAATGACATATTAGCAGCTGTTTCTAATCCTGTTACAGATAATCCAATTTGATCTTTTCCAACAATTAATGTAGGTTCTAAACTATTTGCTTCTGTTGCGATATCCATACTATAGAATAAGTTTGTCATTGCAGAATCTTCTGTCCATAATCCACAAGCTTTCATAAACATATATGCCATGACACGATGTCCATTTGCTTCTGGGTGAAGATTATCAGTAAACATTTTTCTTGCTAACCAAGTATAAGTAGATGTTGCTTCTTTTAATGAAGTATATTGATCAATATAAATTGTATCGTATTCATTTGCTAACTTACTAATTACATCCATGTATGATTGACGATAAGGTTCACGGTTTCCATCATTAAAGAATGGTGTCATACTTCTTAATAAAATCACTGCGTTTGGATATTTTTCTTCAATTGTATCTAAAATTGTACGCACATTTGTTTCAAATTGTTCAACTGTAATACTAACTCTTGATGAACAGTCATTTGTTCCAATCATAATCGATACAACATCTGGTGTATAGTTTGTTAAACGTAGGTCTAATTCTGCAAGGGTTGTAGCTGTATCAGCATTCGCAACGGCAGTATTTAACACAACATCTTGTTTACGACCTAATTCACCTTTGACGTATTTTTCAAAAATTTGGGCAATTCCATCATATCCATATGTTAATCCTGATGCATGGGTAATAGAGTCTCCCATAAATAACCATGTCATTGGTTGATCACCATTTACCATATCTACGATTTTTTGTTGTTTTGCATCTAACACTTGTGTGTTTTTTACTGCAGTAGCTCCATCAGTAATCGTACCTTTAGTAGTAACTAATTGTGTCTCTTTATCAGCAGATAATACTTTTAACACATAATCTTTTCCTGTTGGAAGATCAGCAATCGTAAACATATCAGAATCAGCCGTACCACTTACGGTTACATCTTCCATAATTACTTCATAGTACCACTTCGAAATACCTAAATTCGTAGGAAGATCTACTTTTAAACTATTAGATGTAGAAAAAACAGTTGGAATTACATCTAAGTAGTTATCTGGCATCTCAAGTTCAACACGATTTAAAGTAACATCACCTGCTGGATATGCAGTTCCAGTAAAGTTCACAACAGTTTGTGCAAATTGTTTACTGATTTCTAAATGACCTTGTGCATTTAGTTTATCATTGACTAATTTATTCGCTTTAAAGTCTGCATTATCTTTGGTTTTTGTGTAGTGATCTACTACATTAATACGTGTATATTTGTTTTCGTTTGCTTTGTAAGCTTCCACTACTTCATCTACTGCACCATTGTAAAGTTCAATATTCGCATTTGTTTGCGCATTGTTACGTGCGAATGGTTTTTGAATGATCACAAACGCACCACCATCTTTTAACGCAAGTGATTGATCAATAAATGATTTTAAGTTTTGTTTAAAGGCATTAATTCCTACACTACCTAAATTAAAATCTTCAGCACCAACCATATAAACAATTGCTTTATTTTTGAATGTTGCAACTCTTGCCTCAAAGTTTTCAACAATTGAAGCTAATGTTTGTCCAGTATATGCTGTACTAAAGGTATAGCGTTGACGTGGATAATAAGCATGTCCATTAATTGTACGCCAACGAATATATTCTTCAAATTGTCCAACATAGTTACGAATACCATGAGTTTGTTCAAATCCACCTTCAACATCTTCTCCTCCAGTGAATAACCATGTGTTGTCACGAATTGAAGCTGTCAACATTGTAGATGCAATTTGCGCACCCATTTGCGTTCCACCAGTATATCCTGCAGCTGAAATGGCAATCGCATCTTCATCACTAATTGTTTCTTTGGTTACAATTACATTGGAAATAGAACCGTTAAATCCACCCACAACATTCGAACCATCTTTGTGTCCTCCAATTGTCACAGTATCTAATCCACTTAATTTGTTAAACATTCCTGCTAAATCAGCACGATTACTAATTGCCCAAATTTCCTTTCCATCAATTGTTAAACGAATGTTTTTGCCTGTTGCTGACCCACTCAATACAACAGTATGCCATTCTCCATCGACAAAAGAATAAGGTCCGTTAATTCCCGCACGATCATACGAATAAACCAAATAGAATTGGTCTTTGTTGGTAATTACCATACTTGCTGATGTAGCATTTTTAGTAGTAATGTCAGATGGTAATGTACCACTTGAATTACGTGTTCCTAAAATAACTCCATGATTGGCGATGGAATTGTTTTTGAAACGCATAATAATGCTTCCTTCAGAAACTTCACTCATCGCATTAGCGTAAGTACTTACATCATAAACTCGGTTCCCATCAAATTTTTGGTCATCTCCACTTAGGGCGATGGCCATTGATGCATTATTATCTAAGCTATCTACCCAATCTTCCCAAGATTTTGTTGTTTCTTGTGCCTGTACTACGACAGCATCTTTCGCAACAAATGGAATACTAGGTACACTTAGACATAACGCAAGAGCTAAGGTAAGTAATCTCTTCATCTTCTTCAT
>JAXJYR010000105.1:0-2469 GCA_036306885.1 Longicatena sp. | reverse complement strand
TGTACAATTAGATGATTATCATACTGCGTTAAAATATTGTGAGTTATTATATGAAAACAAGCAACATAGTGAGTTTCTATTAGATATTTATAGTTGGTTATTAAGAGTCACACATCAAAACCAACTAGCAATCAAAATTTTAAATGAATATATCGAATTATGTGGGGAAACCAAACGAAACTTAGAAGAATTGGTATTAAATGAGTTGATTCTTAATCGTTTTAGCGATGCCCTAAATACATCACAAAAATTATTTCAAATGGATGAAAATGATTGGAGAGCATATTATTATATGGCGTGGAGTTTTTATTCATTAGAACGTCATGATGAAGCAATTCGTATGATTTCACAAGTTGAACAGTTATCATATCCTGAATCCTATACATATCATATTTATGAGTTAAAAGGTAATATCTTAGCAGAATTATGTCAACATCAAGAATCGTTTGAAGCTTATGAAAAATCATATTTATATCAAGAAGATTGAGAATTAAACGCTTAATTATGTGAAATCTTCAAAAAACATTAGCACTTATGGACAAAGAGTGCTAATGTTGGTATAATAGCATACGAGGTGAAAATGATGAATTGGTTCAGAAAGTTTATGAATGGACGCTATGGTGTTGATCAATTAGGGATGCAATTATTAGTCATTTATTTTGTGTTATTGGCAGTTGCGGCTTTATTACAAGTATCATGGCTTAAATATATTGCGTATGCATTATTAGGGTATTGTTTCTTCCGTATTTTATCGAAAAATAAATATCGTCGTAGTGGTGAAAATACGCGTTATCTACAATTTATTTATCCTTACCAACAATGGTTAGCGAAAAAGAAAAATCGTTTTCAAATGCGTAAAACATATAAATATTTTAAATGTCCAAATTGTAAACAAGAGTTAAGAGTTCCGAAAGGAAAAGGTGCAATTACAATTACTTGTCCAAAGTGTCGCACTCAATTTGATAAAAAGTCATAAAAAAAAGACGAGGTCGTAAATTTGACCTCGTCTTTTTTTATAGCGCAGCTAAGATTTCGACTAAGAATGTAAAAGTGTCATCGAAGCTTTGTAGGTTTAATCGTTCATTTGGTGTATGGATGTCAAACATAATTGGACCCATTGTCGCAATTTCCATTTCTGGATCTAAGGCTTTAAAGACACCACATTCTAATCCACCGTGGACAGCGATTAGTTTTAAATCTTTACCCATTTTTTCTTTACATACACGTTTCATGACTTCACGTAATTCACTTACTTCATCATATGCCCATGCAGGGTAACGTCCTTCATCGCTGTATTCATATCCATATGCATTTGATAATAGTTCACATACATTTGCTAAATCATCGACATAGCTTTCTAAAGCACCACGTAGTGATACATTAATACTAATTTTGTTGTCTTCACAAGATACAACAGCTAGGTTACTACTTGCTGTAGATAAACCTTCAATACTCATAGAGTGGTGACGTAAACCATCTGGTAATACATTTAATAGGGCGATGAATGCTTCACTTTCTTCTATACTTAACGCAGCTTCACAAGTTGTAGGCTCAGTAAAGATTTGTAAACCTTTGTCGCTGGCTTCATATTCTTTGTATAGGTGTTTTGCGAATGCTTCTACGGCTTTGTTTAATGTTTCAAAGCTTGCGTCAGAAACAATTGTCGCATCGGCTTCACGTGGAATGGCATTGTCTTTATCTCCACCATGGAAGCTTACCACTTGCACACCATAATGTTTGTTTAAGTGGCTTAAAATACGAGCTAATAAACGGTTCGCATTTCCTCTTTCACGATGAATTTCTCCACCAGAGTGTCCTCCACTTAAGCCTTTGATACGAATACGTAAGGCATCTTCTGTTAATGGTACATGGACACATTCTTTTTCTAATAAAACGTTCATACCACCTGCAGATGACATACAAGACACAAAATCTCCACCATCATCTAGGTTAATCATACGTTTTGCTTTTAATTGTTCTTTTTTCAGCGCTAATGCACCAATTAATCCTACTTCTTCTGATACGGTAAAAATACATTGAAGCATAGGGTGTTGGTAAGTGTCACTATCAAGAATGGCCAACATATACGCAACTCCAGTACCATCATCAGCACCTAATGTTGTACCATTTGCCATTAAGTATCCATCTTCAATACGTAATTCTAAAGCATCTGTTTCAAAGTTGAATTCGACATCACGATGTTTTTCACAAACCATATCAGTATGAGCTTGTAAAATAACAGGGGCATGATCTTCATAGCCTGGTGTAGCAGGCTTACAAATAATGACGTTGTATACTTCGTCTTGTTCGTATGCTAAACCACGTTCTTTCGCAAATTCCACTAAGTAATCACTATATGCTTTTTCATTAAATGAACCGTGTGGGATACGAGTCATTTCTTCAAAAAATTGTTGATGTTTTTTACTATGATCTAAAATATAATTCATATTAAATTCCTCCTATCTTTTA
>JAXJYR010000104.1:0-1303 GCA_036306885.1 Longicatena sp. | reverse complement strand
CTTTCCCCATTGTCCGTGCCGCTTCTTCAAAGATGGCTTCTTTTTCTAACTGTAGTTTTAATTGCAATCTTTGATAATCATAGTTGGTTCCACATGTCCATGGTGCTACTCCACCATTAATTAGTTCGGTAGCTGTCTCAGGAATAAATAATACCGTATATCCACGTTCTTCAAAGGTTCTTTTAATCCAATCCATGGCCGTTGATTTTCCCCCACATGGACCACCTGTAATAACAATTTTAGTTAGTTCCATTTTATTTTCCTCTGCTTTTAAGTTTAATAATTCATCGATATCCACATGAAAGATACGTGCTAGCTCACGTAAAACATTCGTTGTGGGTTTCGCTTTACCATTTTCCCATTTTGATACTGCTTTATTACTAACACCTACTAATTTCGCTAATTCACTTTGCGATAGTTTCAATTGATTGCGTAATTGATAAATTTTATTTCCAAACGTGTAATCATTCATGCTTTCACTTCCTTTTTCTTACAATTTTATTATAAATAAATTCATTCCTTCCAACAATATATCGTCTATCGAATATTGGTAGATATTTCTTAATCTTTATAGTTTTCATTTTAAAAAAAAAGAGTATAATGACCTTTATAGAGGTGAATGTATGAAAATTGGTTTAAGAACGATTAAAACTGCTATCGCAGTGACAATATGTGTAATACTTGCAAATATATTTGATTTAGAATATCCCTTCTTTATGGGAATGACAGCCATTATTTCAATGGATAAAACTATGACTAATTCCTTAAAGATGGGTAGAAACAGGGTATTTGGTACGTTTCTAGGTGCTTGTATCGGTATTTTATTATCTTATGTGGATCGTGGTAATGCTTTATTATGTGGTGTAGGAGTCATTATTTTGATTCAATTATGTAATTACTTTAAACTCCAAGGGGCAATTACCATTGGTGGAATTGTCATGATTGCGATTATGGTCCATACTGATAAAACCCCAATGTATTATGGTTACTATCGTACCTTACATACCTTAATTGGTGCATCTGTATCCTTTATCGTTAACATGAGTATTTTCCCTTATTCAACGATTGAACGTTTAAATGATACCTTTGATGATTTATGGATTGAAATCTACAACATTATTGATTCATTAAAAAATTACCAGCTTGTCGCAATTGACGCATTTGATGATAAGTTAAAAGTTGCCGAAAGAGAAATTAATTTATATCGTCAAGAAATTATTCTCAACAAGAATAAAAAGGCCCATATTGAAGAATTAGAAAAACATTATCAATTAGCTGAACAAATTTTACTACAGCTACAAGT
>JAXJYR010000103.1:0-1998 GCA_036306885.1 Longicatena sp. | reverse complement strand
ATCTATAACTCTGCCAATGCTGGATTCCACTTTAATGAATTATATGCCTATGGAACAGAAGCGGGTGAAGTAGATCCAACTATTTTAGCGAAACAAACCTTAAACGGTTATTTGATGGAAACTTATTATGAAAGTGATTATACATCAGCTTCATGGAATACTTATGCGCAAGCAGTTGTGGATGCAAAAGCTGTTTTAGCTAAAGAAAATGCTACTGCAGAAGAACTTGATACTTCAGCTAATGTTATCAGTGAATCAATTGGAAATTTAACTGTAGGAAATCCTGATGAAAGAGTAGCTGATACATTACGTGTGGGAACTTTCAACTTATGGGTTGAAAATCCATCTCATCCAAATACAGATGGAATTGCAGGTTTAATTAATCGTGTTGAATTAGATTATGTAGGAGTTCAAGAAGTTGACAAAAACAATGGACGTGACAATCGTGATGTTTTAGGTTTAATTGAAACAGCATTAGATGCAGCTTCGGAAACCGATTATTTATCAGTATATCGTAAAACATTTGATTTCAATAATGGTGAATATGGAATTGGACAAATTTCTGCAGTCCCAGTTAAAGAAACAAGTAGTGGTGCCTACAAGCTACATGGTGGGGAAGAAACACGTGTTTGGCAACGTATGGTAGTAGAATTAAATGGTGTGGATGTCGCTGTTTATAACACAAACCTTACATACCAAGGGACAAGTGTTGAAGGAAATCGCCAAAACATTCAAGAATTAGTATCCATTTTAGATAATGATCCTTGTGAATATCGTATTGTTGTCGGAGATTTTAATGCATCTGGTGATGATATGTTACCATTTACCAAAAACTATGATTTAGTCAATGGTAAAGATGGACAATGGTTTGTCACAGTAGGTTTATATGGAGAAAATGGTGATGGTAAAACAGGTAGCGATAGCAATAATGCCATTGATAACATTATCGTTTCAAAAAATATTGAAGTCGTTAATAAACGTTTAGTACATCATGGTGGATTAAGTGATCACCACTTACTATATGCGGATATCAAACCAATGACACCAAAAGCATATTTACAAAAATTAGTGAATGGATGTAACTATAGTGCAGACAAATATACTTCTGCAAGTTATGCATTCTACCAAAACGCTTTAACTACTGCGATGGAAGTATTAGCTAGTGCTAATGATGATAAAGTAAATACAGAAGTAAGTGAAACAGCACAAGCTTTATTAGATGCCATCAATGCTTTAGAAGAAGAAAGTAAAACAAACTTTGCGTTAGGAAAAGAAGTCTATGTAAAAGATATGGAAGGTGGATGGAACGCAGATGGTTCACCAGTATATGATTTCTTCCAACCTTCTAATGTAACAGATGGAATTGTTGATGATATCAACATGAACGGAAACCGTATTTCTTTAGATTCTACGCAAGGAAACTATATGACAATTGATTTAGGTAAAAAATATGACTTTGATCAAATTGTGATTGATGCATTCCCTGAAGGAAAAGAATTAAATGTATTTGTATCAAATGATGGAACAGAATGGACTCCATTATATGAATTAGTGGTAAGTGCACCAGTAAGTGGTAAATTACATCGCAATGTAATTAGCTTATCTGAAACTGCAACTGCTCGTTATATCAAATTTGAACAACCAGTCATTCCAATGCCAAACTCAGTATACAACTATAAATGGGGTATGGCAGAAATTAGAGTGCTTGGAGATGAAGTGGATTTAACACCAATCAATGCTCTATTAGCACAAGCTCGTAGTGTCAAAGAAGATTACTACAGTGAAGCAAGTGTAACAGCATTAAAAGAAGCAGCTGCAAGTGCATCTGCTACTTTAGATGCATCGAATGCACAAGTAGATGTAGATGCAGCTTACGCATTATTAAAAGAAGCATTCTATGGTTTAGAATTCAAATCAAATGAAGAAAGTGAATTGAAAAACGTTGCTTCTTTAACATATGGTGCTGTTGCAGATGCGGATAGTATTACGGTTGTAGGT
>JAXJYR010000102.1:0-16311 GCA_036306885.1 Longicatena sp. | reverse complement strand
TTTGTATCTAGTGATTCTAACGTATGTATTGATGCAACTCTTCAAGATGTTTTAAACATTAAAGAACTTACTGGACACTCTACTATGGCTGTAACTGAAGATGGTACAGCAAATGGTAAATTATTAGGTATGATTACTAGTCGTGATTACCGTGTATCTCGTATGGATTTAAGCACAAGTGTTCGTGACATTATGACACCATTTGAAAAATTAATCTGTGGTAAAAAAGATTGTACATTATCAGAAGCGAACGATTTAATTTGGGAACACAAATTAAACCAATTACCTATTATTGATGACGAACAACGTTTAATAGCTTTCGTATTCCGTAAAGACTACGATTCTCATAAAGAACACCCAAATGAAGTATTAGATGATCAAAAACGTTACTTAGTTGGTGCTGGTATCAACACTCGTGACTATGAACAACGTATTCCTGCATTAGTAGAAGCTGGAGCTGATGTATTATGTATTGACTCATCTGAAGGATTCTCTGAATGGCAAGCTCGTACTTTAAAATGGGCTCGTGAAAAATATGGAGATACAGTAAAAATTGGTGCTGGAAACGTAGTAGACCGTGAAGGATTCCGTTTCTTAGCTGAAGCTGGTGCCGACTTTATTAAAATCGGTATCGGTGGAGGAAGTATCTGTATTACTCGTGAACAAAAAGGTATCGGACGTGGACAAGCAACTGCGACAATTGAAGTTGCGAAAGCTCGTGATGAATACTTTGAAGAAACAGGTATTTACATTCCTATCTGTTCAGATGGTGGTATTGTACATGACTACCACATTACTTTAGCCCTTGCAATGGGAGCAGATTTTGTAATGTTAGGACGTTACTTCTCTCGTTTTGAAGAATCTCCAACGAAAAAAGTTACAATCAACGGTACTTACATGAAAGAGTACTGGGGAGAAGGAAGTGCTCGTGCGCGTAACTGGCAACGTTATGACATGGGTGGAGGAAACAAACTTTCATTCGTAGAAGGTGTTGACTCTTATGTGCCATATGCTGGAGCATTAAAAGACAACGTTGACATGACTTTAAGTAAAGTAAAACATACAATGTGTAACTGTGGTGCTTTAACAATCGCAGAATTACAACAAAAAGCGAAAATCACTTTAGTTTCTGCAACAAGTATTGTAGAAGGTGGAGCACACGACGTTGTAGTAAAAGACAACACATTAGATGCAAAAGTAAAATAAACTTTTTAACAGGAAGTATATAAAGCTTCCTGTTTTTTTATCTAATTAAATTATTCACAAAATCGTTAAAATCACATTTACGAAGTAAAATGGAAATGCTATAATGTATGTGTTATATTAAGGAGGATTTTGCAATGGCAAAAATGACTGTAAAAGATTTAAACGTTGCTGGAAAACGCGTAATTGTTCGTTGTGACTTCAACGTTCCTCGTAAAGAAGGAAAAATTACAAACGACAACCGTATTATCCAAGCTCTTCCAACAATCAAATACTTGATTGAAAACAATGCTAAGATTATTCTTATGTCTCACTTAGGAAAAGTAAAAACAGAAGAAGACAAAGCTAAAAACGACTTACGTTGTGTAGCTGAACGCTTAGCTGAACTAGTTGACACAAAAGTAACTTTCGTACCTGTAACTCGTGGTGCTGAATTAGAAGAAGCTGTAGCTGCTTTAAACGATGGAGAAATCGTAGTAGTTCAAAACACTCGTTACGAAAAAGGTGAAAGCAAAAACGATCCTGAATTAGGTGCTTACTGGGCATCATTAGGTGACTTATTCGTAGAAGACGCATTTGGTTCAGTTCACCGTGCTCACGCTTCTACAGCTGGAATCCCTTCAAACTTACCAAACGCATTAGGATTCTTAGTAGAAAAAGAAGTAAAAATGTTAGGTGCTGCAGTTGATACTCCAGTTCGTCCATTCGTTGCTATCATCGGTGGAGCTAAAGTATCTGACAAAATCGCAGTAGTTGACAACTTATTGAAAAAAGCTGACAAAGTATTAATCGGTGGAGGAATGGCTTACACATTCTTAAAAGCTATGGGATACAATGTTGGTAAATCTCTTGTAGAAGAAGACAAAATTGAATTAGCTAAAGAATACTTAGCTAAAGCAGATGGAAAATTAATCCTACCTGTTGACCACGTATGTGCAGACAAATTCGCTGAAGATGCTAACACTGTTGTAGCTGACAACGAAAACATCCCTGCAGACTACATGGGTCTTGACATCGGTCCTAAATCAATCGAATTATACCGTGAAGCATTAGCTGGTGCTAAAACAGTTGTATGGAACGGGCCAATGGGTGTATTCGAAATGAAACCATTCGCAGCTGGAACATTAGAAGTATGTACTGCTATTTCTGAACTTCCTGAAGCTACTACAGTTATCGGTGGTGGTGACTCAGCTGCAGCTGCTATCCAATTAGGATTTGCTGAAAAATTCAGCCACATCTCTACTGGTGGTGGAGCTTCTCTAGAATACATGGAAGGTAAAGTACTTCCTGGAATTGCTGTAATCGCAGACAAATAAGAATAGGAGAAATAAAATCATGAGAAAACCAATTATCGTTGGAAACTGGAAAATGAACAAAACAATGAAAGAAACTGCAGAATTCATGGCTGCTGTAGATGCTGCAGCTGCTAGTGAAAACGCAACTTTCGGTATTGGAGCACCTTATACTGCTCTTTCAACAGCTGTTGCAAACGCTAAAAACCTTGTAATCGCTGCTGAAAACTGCCACTTCAAAGACTCAGGAGCATTCACTGGAGAAATCTCTGTTCCTATGTTACAAGAAGTTGGTGTAACACACTGTATTATCGGACACTCTGAAAGAAGAGAAATGTTTGGTGACACAGATGCAACTGTTAACGCAAAAGCTAAACGTTTAATCGAAGCTGGAATTACTCCAATTTTATGTATCGGTGAAACTGAAACTCAATACGATGCTGGAGAAACTGAAAACGTTATTCGTACTCAATTAACAGGATCTTTAGCTGACTTATGTCCAAAATGTGTAGCTAACATCGTTATCGCTTACGAACCAATTTGGGCTATTGGAACTGGAAAATCAGCTACTAAAGAAGACGCTCAAAACTGTTGTGCAATCGTTCGTGACCAAGTACGTGTTATGTACGGTGACGAAGCTGCTGACAGCGTACGTGTACAATACGGTGGATCTGTTAAACCAGAAAACATCGTTGAATACATGGCATGTCCAGACATCGACGGTGCATTAATTGGTGGAGCTAGCTTAAAAGCTGACAGCTTCTTAGAAATCATCGAAAAAACTAAATAATTTCATTTAGTAATTTAAGCATGTGTCTATTCGATACATGCTTTTTTTAATTCTTACAACTTTCTTTCACTTTAAGGACAATACTTGTATACCTTTAGAAACATGCTAAAATACAGCTAACAAGGAGGTGTTTGCGATGAAGAAGAACATACGGAAAATGTTAATTGGTATATTATTCAGTTTGGCATTGATATTTATGATGGTGACAATGCATCAATTCTCCAAAGAAAACAGTGAAATTAGTAATCATCGTAGTGAAGGAATAATGGAGCTTATTCAAAATAAAATTCAAAAACCTTTGGAACGAACACCAGAAGGATATTATTTATCAGAAAAAATCCAAGATGTTGTGGTTCGTTATTCACCATATGGTAATGATTGGAACTCTAATGTTCGTAAATTCGCGCATTTTGGATTATATATGTTATTGGCAATTATTTTATATTTTGTATTATCAATGTTTAACATAAAATATTTACCAAGAATTGGATGGACTTTACTAATTTGTTTTATCTTTGCCTTTTTTGATGAATATACACAAGTATTTAGAAATCGTACCGCTAGTTTCCATGATGTTTTATTAGATTTTAGTGGCGCATTTTGTGGTATGAGCTTTGCGGTTCTTGTGAATATGTTTAAAATATCAATTCAATACATGATTTACAAAATCGAACAATATTATCAATCATATTAAAGTAGTGTTAACTACTTTTTTTATATATATTAAAATAATTATGATAATATCGCCATATGTAACAGAATGAGAAAATGTAACAAAAATGATACACTAATTCTATTGTCAATCCTTTAATTTTAAATTTCTTTCTGATATACTAAATACACAACTATGCGCAGGAGGAATGAGAATGTTTGGTTGGAATATCAGTTCATTGATTCAAGATCTAATTTACTTATTACCAGCTATTATGATTGCGTTAAGTATTCATGAATTTGCTCATGCATTTGTAGCGTATAAAATGGGGGATATCACGCAAAAAGAACGAGGCAGATTATCGTTAAATCCATTAGCTCATATAGATATTACAGGACTATTATGTTTGATGCTTTTTCAATTTGGTTGGGCAAAACCAGTTCAAGTAGATGCTTACTACTTTAGTGATAAAAAACAAGGTCTAGTTTGGAGTTCGATAGCAGGTCCTGTAGTTAATTTGATTGCTGGATTTATCTTTGTGTTTTTATATTATTTATTTATAAAGTTAGGATTATATACTTATGACTCTGGTATGATCATGACATATATTATGGATTTATTTGTTATGAGTGCTATGATTAATATTGGTTTAGGGGTATTTAATTTATTACCAATTCCACCATTAGATGGAAGTAAAGTATTAATTAGTATTTTGCCTGAAAGATTCTATTTTCAAATTATTAGATATGAACAATATTTAGCAATGATTTTATTGTTTGTTTTAATTTTGGGAGTATTAGATGGTCCATTGATGTATGCAAGGGGAACGATTTTAGGATGGTTTGATGCATTGTCAAGGATGTTGTTAGGTATGGGATAACGTATCCCTTTTTTATCGATAAATAGAAAATAAAATATTACCATAAATTGTATGATGTATATGACAAGACAAATTGTATGATTCTCGCTATAATGCGGTTAGAGGAGGAAAATGTATGAATATTATTAAACGAAGTGGTAAAGAAGTGGCGTTTGACGAAAGTAAGATTGCGGATGCTGTTCGTAAGGCGAATGGAAGTGTAACTTATGTATTTCGATTAACTGATGAACAAATTGAAAAGATTACTCGTAATGTAACAAAATACTGTCAAGAATTAAATCGTGCTGCGACAGTAGAAGAAATTCAAGACTGTGTTGAAGAAGAAATCATGCGTGAGAGTGCATACAAGGTTGCGATTAACTATGTAACTTATCGTTATAAACGCGAATTGATTCGTAAATCAAATTCAACAGATAAACAAATTTTATCATTACTTGAATTAGAAAACGAAGATGTAAAACAAGAAAACTCAAATAAAAACCCTGTAATTAGTTCTGTACAACGTGATTACATGGCTGGAGAGGTATCTAAAGATATTACCAAACGTTTCTTATTGCCTCAAAATGTTGTGGAAGCACATGAAAAAGGTATTATTCATTTCCATGATGCAGATTACTTTGCACAACATATGCACAACTGTTGTTTGGTAAACCTAGAAGATATGTTACAAAATGGTACTGTAATTGGAGAAACAATGATTGAAAAACCGCATAGTTTCTTAACTGCATGTAACATTGCAACACAAGCTATTGCGCAAATTGCAAGCTGTCAATATGGTGGACAAAGTATTACAATGTCTCACTTAGCTCCATTTGTGCAAATCAGTCGTGAAAAGCTACGTCGTGAAGTTGCACAAGAATATGAAGCAATGGGAATCGAAGTAAGTGAAGAAGTTATTAATAAAGTGGCTGAAATGCGTGTAAAACGTGAAATCAAACAAGGTGTTCAAACGATCCAATACCAAGTAATTACATTGATGACAACAAATGGACAAGCGCCATTCATCACAATGTTTATGTACTTAAACGAAGTACCAGAAGGATCATTACGTGATGACTTAGCATTAATTATTGAAGAAATGTTAAATCAACGTATTCAAGGGGTTAAAAATGAAAAAGGAGTATATATTACACCAGCATTCCCTAAATTGATTTATGTATTAGAAGAAAACAATATTCATGAAGATAGTAAATATTGGCACCTTACAAAATTAGCTGCGGAATGTACTGCAAAACGTATGGTTCCTGATTACATTAGTGAAAAAATTATGAAAGAATTAAAAGAAGGAAACACCTATACTTGTATGGGATGTCGCTCTTTCTTAACGGTATACAAAGATGAACAAGGAAAACCTAAATTCTATGGACGTTTCAACCAAGGAGTTGTAACATTAAACTTAGTTGATGTAGCATGCTCAAGTGGTGGAGATATGAAACGTTTCTGGGAAATTATGGATGAAAGACTAGAATTATGTTATACAGCATTAATGTGTCGTCATAAACGTTTAAAAGGGACACCAAGTGATGTAGCACCAATTCTTTGGCAAAACGGAGCCTTAGCTCGTTTAGAAAAAGGTGAAAAAATTGATAAACTATTATTAAATGGTTACTCAACAATTTCACTTGGATATGCTGGACTATGTGAAACAGTTCGTTTTATGACAGGTAAATCACATACTGATCCTGAAGCAACACCATTTGCGTTAGAAATCATGCAATATCTAAATGATGCATGTGCAAAATGGCGCGATGAAACATCAATCGCCTTCTCACTATATGGAACACCATTAGAATCAACAACTTATAAGTTTGCGAAACGTCTACAAGAACGCTTTGGAAAAATTGAAGGTGTAACAGATCGTAACTACATTACAAACTCTTACCACATTCATGTATCAGAGGAAATTGATGCATTTGAAAAATTAACATTTGAATCACAATTCCAAAAATTATCTCCAGGTGGAGCTATTAGCTATGTGGAAGTACCTGATATGCAAAATAACCTAGAAGCGGTACTTGCGGTAATGAAACACATTTATAACCACATTATGTATGCAGAGCTAAATACAAAATCAGATTACTGTCAGGTTTGTGGATATAATGGAGAAATTCAAATTCAAAAAGATGAACACAGTAAATTAATTTGGGTGTGTCCACACTGTGGAAACACAGATCAAGACAAAATGAACGTAGCTCGTAGAACATGTGGTTACATTGGAACACAATTCTGGAACCAAGGACGGACACAAGAAATTGCGGAACGTGTATTACACTTATAAGAGGTAATGAATTTATGTATTATGGAGCTTTAAAAAAGACCGATACTGCCAATGGATTAGGGGTACGTGTTACGCTATTTGTAAGTGGTTGTACGAATTGTTGTAAAGGATGTTTTCAACAAGAAACATGGGATTTTGGATATGGACAACCATACTCTGCCAAAACACAAATTGAAATTTTAGAAGCATTAGAACCTGAACATATTAAAGGTTTTACTGTATTAGGTGGAGAACCTTTTGAACCTACAAACCAACAAGAATTAGTACGTTTATTACGTACCATCAAAGGAGTTTATCCACAAAAAGATATTTGGGCTTTCACAGGATTTTTACTAGATCAAGATTTAGTAGAAGGTGGAAGAAAATATACAGAATTTACTGATGAAATGTTGTCTTATATCGATGTCTTAGTCGATGGACCATTTATTGAAGCACAAAGAAGTATGATGTTAAAATATCGTGGTAGTGAGAATCAACGTGTTATTGATATGAACGAAACACGTAAACAAAATCAAATTGTCTTATTCGACTTCGAAAACCGTAAAATCTAACAACTTAACACCTACAGGTTATCTGTGGGTGTTTTTAATTTGTTAAATAATAAAAATGACTTAAATATGGATAAAAAATATTAAAGATTAAAAATATATGTTAAACTTATCTTATCAAATATGTAGAGGTGATGGAGATGAATAAGCAGAACCGAAGGAATATCATCATACCGATATTAAGTATAGTGATTGTATTATTTGCCGTGGTTATAAAATATAGTTTGAATGAAGATAATAAAAAAATTTTGACAACTAGTGCACTGATGGAAGTTGTCGATGTTGCGGATTTGTCTACGGCAAAATTTACATACAATGGCATTGCGGATGTTTACAAAGATAGCGAGAAAAAGAAATTAAAATATCATGTACTTTACTACTCAGAAGTAAAAGTTGGTGTAAATATGAAAGATATCAACTTTGAGATTGATGAGACACAGAAAAAAGTAATTGCGAAGCTTCCAGAAGTTCAAATACAAAATCTTGATGTAGATGAAAATATTAAATTTTTACCTGAGAATAAAGGATGGGATATCAAAGAAGCATATAAAGCATGTGAATTAGATGCAAATGCAGAAGCAAATGAATCTGAAGAGCTCTTTAATACAGCTAGGAAAAGTTTAAAGAATATGGTTGAAGTATTAACTTCTCCACTAATTAATCAATATGAATACGAATTAGTTTGGGATTAAAGGTGGTGGATGATATGAATACTCTAAAGAGACTAAGCTTAATTATAAAAGAATATTTAATATTAGTGCTTGCTTGTATGCTAGCTTTTGTGATTGTTTTTTTTCCAGTGAAAGAAAAAGAAACTCCTTTTCAAGAAATGGAGTTTTCACAAATTAGTGCAATCGCCGAACTAACCACAACTATCAATTATTATCATGATGTAGTGGAGATAAGAGATGATCCTGATTTGATTTTTAAATTTGGGTTATTTCGATATGGTTATAAACGATTGTGGATGGAATATAGCGGAGAAGTGCGAATGGGAGTGGATGCTAGTAAAATTAAGGTTAAAAACCCAGATGCAAATAATGTAGTAGAAATTTATGTTCCAAAAGCAGAAGTATTAAGTGCTAAGGTGAATCATGAATCATTGAGTGAACCGATTTTTGAAACTGGTTGGTTTACTACCATCACCGCTGAAGAAAAAGCTGAGGCAGTTAAACTGTCACAACTGAATATGGAGGAAAAAGCAAAAAATGATTATGCTAGATTAGATAAAGCATATATGAATGCTAAAAATGTAATCCAAGATTATGTCAATAAAATCTCAGAAATGACGGGAATTCAGTATAAAATAAAATGGATAAAATAATGAAAAAGGAGAGAGAGTTTATGAAACAGTCAAAACCAACATCAATTTTAGCCCTAATCGCAATCGCAGCCGCAACGATTTTGGCAATTGGATTCTTTTAAGAATGATGAAATACTTGTTAAAATATCGTTTAGAAATTCAATTGATTTTTATCATAATGATATTGTATATGTTAAATAAAATTTATTTTATCCATAATACAACTGGAAACATCCAAATGTTTTGTCAGTGTTATTTCAATGATTTACTAGCACCGGTATTTTTGTTGAGTTTAATCGTAATAATGTTTGGTATGCTTGAGTTAGAAATAAAACAATATTACTTATTTATCTTGATAGGTATGATTGCAGGTTTATGTTGGGAATATATTATACCTATGATAAAACAGAGCTCTATATCAGACGTAAATGACTTAATTTGTTATTTTATCGGTATTAATATTTTTTACATACTGAAAAGAATTGATGCTTGGAAAAGAAATTTATAAATATTAAAATAAGTTATCTTTTTCTAGTCATATCATTGGTAATCCTACTTATATATGGATATAATAGAAGTAACAAAAGAGATGGAGGATTTCTTATGAATACAAATGCAATGTACAATTTAACATATGGATTATTTGTAGTTACAACAAATGTAAATGGAAAAGATTATGGATGTATTGTGAATACAGGATCACAAGTGGCTAACCCAAATAAAATCGCAATTTCAGTTAATAAAGCAAACTATACATGTGAAATGATTCAACAAAGTAAAACTTTCACATTATCGGTATTAAGTGAATCAGCTGTATTTGATGTATTTAAGCACTTTGGATTCCAATCAGGGCGTAATGTCGATAAATTTGATGGATATAATGATGTAAGTCGTGATGCGATTGGAAATGCTTATTTAACAAAAGGGACAAATGCTTATTTATCAGTCAAGGTTGAACAAGTTGTGGACTTAGATTCACACATGATGTTTATTGGAGAATTGGTAGATGGCGATGTATTATCAAAAGAACCATCAATGACATATGCATATTACCATGCAAACGTAAAACCAAAGCCACAAGTAAAAGTAGAAGAAACAAAGAAAACAAAATGGGTATGTAAAATTTGTGGCTATGTCTATGAAGGAGAACAATTACCTGAAGACTTTATTTGTCCATGGTGTAAACATCCTGCAAGTGATTTTGAAAAAGTAGAATAATACAATAAGCTATCCTTGTGGTAGCTTTTATCTTTTAAAAAGATACAAAAAGTGATATACTATCTCAAAAGAGGAGTGAGTTAAATGAAAAAACGTTATTATGCCTATTTAATCATTTATCTAATCGTGATAGGTGCATACTATTATGTAGCATTACCACCAATAAACTGGCATTCTCCAGAGTTTTGGGTATTTGCGAATATTGTTGTATTACCAATCATAGGTTTTGCGTTGATTAAACTTTGTATGAAAAATAGTATTAAAACATTACAAGATTTATATGCACGATTTGTGAAAAAAGATGTGATTGATGCGACATCGCAAGGAAAACAAGAGCGTGGACTGATGTTAGCTTTCATCATCGCCATCATTGTCATATTGGCTTTTCCAACTGTAAGTGCCTTTGTGACAAGTGAAGTTTTCCATGCGAAATCATACGCAAATCGAATTCAAGTGAGTGAACAAGACTTTAGTGCGATTCCAGAAGCTGATATGAAAAAAATCCCGATTATTGATCGTGAATCAAGTGAACGCTTAGGAGATAAAGTAATGGGAGATATGAGTGAATGGGTATCACAATTTGAGGTAAGTGATGAATATACGCAAATCTCTTATAAAGACTCAGTATATCGTGTTACACCATTAACTTATAATGGAATTATTAAATACTTTATCAACCGTGAAGAAGGAATTCCTGCGTATATTTCAGTAGATTCTACCAATGGAAAAACAAAGTTGGTGAAATTAAAAGATTTAGGATTAAATGGTCTTCGCTATGTGCCTAGTGCGATACTAAATGAAAACCTAATGCGTCATTTACGTTTTAACTATCCAACTGTAATTTTTGGTTCACCTAGCTTTGAAGTAGATGAAACTGGATATCCATATTACATTTGTACGACTTATACATATGCTGGGGTAGGTACTAAAAAACAAGTTACAGGAGCAATCTTCTTAGATCCAATCACAGGAGATAGTACGCGTTATGCCTTAGAAGAAATTCCATCTTGGGCTGATCGCATTTATCCAGAAAGCTTAGTTGTGGAAGAACTAGATCAAAATGGTTCATTACAAAAAGGATTTATTAACTCGATTTTTGGACAAAGTGGAGTAACAGTGACAAGTGAAGGATATAACTACTTAGAAAAAGATGGAGATATTTGGTTATACAGTGGAATTACAAGTGTAAACTCAGATGCAAGTAACTTAGGGTTTGTATTAGTGAATTTAAGAACCCATGAAGCGATTAAAATTATCTCTTCGGGAGCGAATGAATACAGTGCAATGGATTCAGCCGAAGCAGAAGTTAAAAACTATGGATATCAATCAACCTTCCCAATTTTAAGTAACATTGCGGGAAATCCTGTTTATGTAATGTCATTAAAAGATAATGGATTAATTAAAATGTACGCAACAGTAAATGCGATTGATTACCAACAAGTAGCGGTTGTTGCTAGTGATGAAGGACTACCAGCTTTATTTAAAAAGACAGTACAAATTATGGGGCAAAGTGAAGATGGGGTAAGCACTGATACCTTATCAGAAGCAGTGATTACAATTGACGATATTGAGAAAAATGAATTTGAAGGTACAACCTTATATTATTTAAAAGCAAATGATGAAATTTATAAAATTACATTTAGCTTAAAATATGAAAATGAACTTGTGTTCTTACAAAAAGGTGATACTTTAAAAGTTCGTTATTTAGATGGTGAAGGAATTAAAACGATTAAAGAGATTATCAAAGAATAAAAAAATGGTGCGATATTTTTCGCACCATTAAATTTTTGGGTCTAAGAAATCTTGAAGTGTATAAGATTCCATATAATCAATAATAACTTTATTTAATCCTTGGTAGAAACAAAGTGTTGAACATTTATTTTGATATGGGCATGTATTGACATCATCTTCTAAACAACTAACACAAGTGGTAGGTCCTTCTAATGTTTCTAGAATTTCTTTTACGGTATAATCCTTTGGTTCTTTCACAAGGCGATAACCACCATGAGAACCACGTAAAGAATGAATTAATTTGGCATGTGATAATGCGCTAACGATTTGTTCTAAATATTTTACACTAATTTCTTGTCTTTTGGCGATTTCTTTTAATGGAATTGGTTCTTCTGTATTTTGTTGTGCTATATCTATCATTAGGCGTAATGCGTATCGACCTCTCGTAGAAATTTTCATAAAGTCTACCTCCTTGATATGTTAAGTATAGTTTATAACGAAAACGCTTACATGTCAAATATTATATGAAATATACACGAAAAATGATGTATAATAATAAGCAATAAAGGAACGGTGATTTTAGATGAAAAATATTGGATTTATTGGTTGTGGTAATATGGGAAGTGCCATGCTAGAAGGAATTATGCAAGCGGGTGTAGCGGATGGTAGTCATATTTATGTGGCAAATCAACATCCTGAGAAATTAGCGAATTTAGAGCGTCGTTATGGTATTATCATTGCCAATAATGAAACGGTAGCGCGTAATAGTGATGTTTTATTTTTAGCGGTGAAACCATATATGTATGCACCGATTATTGAGAAAATTCGTGATGTCATTCAACCAAGCTGTATTGTGGTATGTATTGCGGCAGGAATTACGATTGAGAATATGTATGAAATGCTAGGAGGAACTTATAAGGTTGTAAAGGCTATGCCGAATACTCCATCGCTTGTACAAGAGGCAATGACTGCGATTTGTTTTGGTGATACTTTAACATTGAAGGAACAAGAAGAAATGACAGCTATTTTTGAAAGCTTTGGAGAATGCCGTGAGGTAAGCGAATCTATGATGGATGTGGTAACGGCTATTTCAGGATCTTCGCCGGCATATTTCTTTATGATGCTAGAGGCTATGGGTGATGCTGGAGTAAAAGGTGGAATGAGTCGCGATGACGCTTATTTCTTCGCAGCCCAAACCATGTTAGGTTCAGCAAAAATGTATTTGGAAACACGTAAACATCCAGGTGCTTTAAAGGATATGGTAACTTCACCTGGAGGTACAACAATTGAAGCAGTAGCGACTTTAGAAAGAAGAAGATTTCGTGCATCCATTATTGAGGCAATGGACGCATGTTTGATAAAAAGTGAGAAAATGTCACAAAAACAATAAAGGAGTTGATAAGATGGCGATTTATGTCATAAGTGATTTACATGGACGTAAAGATAAGTATGATTTAGTGTTGGAACAGCTTCAACCTAAAGATCATTTATATATTTTAGGCGATGTAATTGATCGTGGAAATGATGGGATTGCGATATTATTAGATATTATGAAACGTGATAATGTAACCCTACTTATGGGAAATCATGAAAAAATGATGATTGATTATTTACGTGGTAAAGAAGATCATAAGGGAAGTGTTGAAGAACGAATGCTTCATTATGAAAGATGGCAAAGAAATGGTTCACAACCGACCAAAGCAGCATATGAACAATTAGATGATTCGATACGTAAACAATTACGTGCATATTTGGAAGGTCTACCTTATGCAATCTGTGATTTAGAAGTGAATCAACGTATATTTTGTTTGTGTCATGCATATCCTAGCGATGATTGTATAAGTGGAATCTTATATGAAAAGGATTTAAGTGAACAAGCATGTATGGAAATTGTATGGAATCGTTTTGTGTTAGGACAAGTACCGAATCAACCACGTATTCATGTGGTTGGTCATACACCTACTCCTTATTACCAAGATGTTATTCCATTTAAAATTTATCAGGATTTAAATGAAGATCATACGTCTGGAATTATTGATATTGATTGTGGATTAGCATTTCAAAAAGAAGAAATGAAAGTTGCAATGTTATGTTTAGATAATTTGAACGTATGCTATTTATAAAAAATATGGTACAATTTATAGTACGCTAGAGGAGTGATAATGTGGCAAAGAAGGTCGTAAGATATCGTTTAGAACGTCATAAATGGGCTGATGAGGTGGAAAAAGCGAAAAAACAACGTAAAATTGTCTATGTAGTCATAGGACTATGTGTACTGAGTTTAGTTGTAGGTTTTGGTGTTGGGAAACTGACAAGTAGAGGGATTAGCACTGCAAACAACAAGGCAATGCAAAAGCTCCAAGAAACTTATCGTTTATTAGAAGAGAAATTTTATTTTAAAGATAATGTCGAAAACTTTGAACAAACCTTAATGGATGGAGCCTTAAAAGGAATGGTAGAAGCAACTGGTGATAAGCATACAGATTACTTTGATGAAAAAGAAGCGCAGGCATTTACTTCTTCAATGGAAGGAAGTATTGTCGGTATTGGAGTATCGATGTATACCCTTGATGATGGTTTATATATGGTAAATGATGTTATTAAAGATTCACCAGCCCAAGCTGCAGGAATTCAAGCAGGAGATCAATTATCTAAAGTAAATGGAGAAGATATTACTAAATATACTTTGGAAGAGATTGTGGAAAAAATCAAAGGGGAAGAAGGTACTAAGGTAAAGGTGACATTCTTACGTAACCAACAAGAAGTAGAGTATGAGTTAGTTCGTAAAAAAGTTTCCGCAACGGTATTTTCACATATTTATAATGGTATTGGGGTTTTACAATTAAATAGCTTTGCGCAAACAAGTGGATTAGAAGTAGAATTACACTTAAATGATTTCAAAAAACAAGGAATCTCTAATTTGATTATTGATTTACGTGATAATGGTGGTGGATATTTATCAGCAGCCCAACATATTATTAGTTGTTTTGTGAAAGATGCTGATACGGTATTATTCCAATCATCGCAATTAGGAGATGCCAATATAAAATATAAACGTCAAAAAGATGTCGGATATTATGAATTTGATAAGCTAGTATTATTAGTCAATGGAAATAGTGCGTCAGCTTCAGAAGTAATGGTATCAGCATTAAAAGGATTATATCCTGATACGTGTACGATTGTTGGGGAAACAACCTATGGAAAAGGTACGGTACAAATTACCTTACCATATACCGATGGGAGTATGTTGAAATATACAACGGCAGAGTGGTTATCACTTGATGGTAAAAGCTTTAATGGGGAAGGAATCAAACCAGATATTGAAGCCAAACAACCAATTGTCTTTGAAACAGGAATGCCAGTTTTAAAGGAAGATCAAGAATATCGTTATGATAGTGTCTCTGAAGTAGCTAAGGCAGTACAAGTATATTTAAACTATTTAGGCTATGCAGTAGAGAGAGAAGATGGATATTTCTCATATCAATCTAGTGAAGCATTAAAATTATTCCAAGCCGCAAATGGTTTACAAAGTGATGGTGTGATTCGTAAGGAAAGTACCAAAGCTTTATTCTCAAAATGCTTGTTGAACTATCGTTCACAACCAGAACTTTATGATACACAGCTCATTGAAGCTATCCAATATTTACAAAAATAAGCAGAGCAATCTGCTTTTTTTGTATCATGTTAAAGTGCTCTAGAGTCAATAGTAGTGACATTTATTAGAGTCCATGATAAAAATGTAGTATACTATTAGCATAATAAGCAATAGATAAGACAAATATCTATTTTTATATTAAAATAAGAAAGGGGAGGAATGAATATGGAACCTTTATTTGATTTATGTGCTCCTTATCAACCAACTGGAGATCAACCTCGTGCGATTGAAAAGCTAGTTGATGGAGTTTTAAACAATAAAAAAACCCAAGTATTATTAGGGGCAACAGGTACGGGGAAAACCTTTACGATTTCCAATGTGATTGCGAAAGTAAATAAACCAACCTTAGTTTTTGTCCATAATAAAACTTTAGCAGGTCAGCTATATAATGAATTTAAAGAATTTTTTCCCAATAATCGGGTAGAATACTTTGTCTCTTAGTATGGCTTTGAGCTATTTGGGGTGCTGAAGTGCCCGTTTTATCCATATTTTTTTCCTATAATTTGGACTGAAAAGCACGGTGTGGACGGAATAACATGAATCGGTTTTGAAACCAGAAAATATCTTGTATCTGAAAGATAATGATAAATATGAATTGTTTTTGACAGATTTTGGTATCTGCATTTTGAAGGATAATGAAACAAGATTAACTGAAGAAATAACAGCAATAGGTGCAAGAATGTTCATTGCTCCAGAATATGAAATTGGTCGTGTTGAAAATGTGACGGAGAAAGGCGATATTTTCGTATTATAGAATTAGA
>JAXJYR010000101.1:0-7577 GCA_036306885.1 Longicatena sp. | reverse complement strand
TAGATATCAATAGAGCAAATGAAGTTAGACCATTGCTTAAAAATCTTTCACAAATTGCACAAAGAAATAACTGTGCCATTATTCTAATTGGTCATATGAATAAGGATAGAGGATCAAAATCTAGTTATAGGAATCTAGGTTCCATTGACTTCCCTGCAGCATGTCGCAGTGTACTTATTTGTGGAGAAATGAAAGGTGAAAATGGTATTAGAGCCGTGGTTCAAGATAAATGTTCATTAGCTCCTAATGGTAAACCATTTGCATTCGAATTAAGCCAAGAAAACGGATTTAAATGGATCGGTTATTATGATATTACTGCAGA
Source organism: Longicatena sp. (assembly GCA_036306885.1). GTDB lineage: Bacteria > Bacillota_I > Bacilli_A > Erysipelotrichales > Erysipelotrichaceae > JAXJYR01. Next base: position 7,255 of record JAXJYR010000101.1, on the reverse strand, counting down.
AGAAGTTCTTGGTGGTATGCTTCATAAATCGCAAAAAAATAATGCAATAGATTTTATTGAAACAATTCTTAGTAATGGTCCTATTGCATCTGCTGATATCTTTTCTAAAGCTGAACAACAAGGTATTGCAAAAAGAACTTTAGATAGCGCAAAAGCTGAATTAGGAGTTACATCATATAAAAAAGGAAATATCTGGTATTGGAAATTATAGTAAATCAAGGATGCAAGGTTGTAATGTTCTTAATAACACGCAATGTTGCATTCTTCATTTCTTTCGGTTGGTGGTTTTGTTACTTTTGCCAAAAGTAACGCAATGGCACTTTTGTCATAAACAAAAGATGCCTGCGCTCTACGAGGTTAATACTTGCGAGCAAGTATAAGTATCATTGTAGGCAAAGGAAGTATTGCCCACAATTCTAGAACCTTTGTTGCCAGTAATGTTGATAAGGATCGAATTAAAATGAATCATGTATATATTCATTCTAATATTCAAGATGCGTATCACCATTTATTTGATGATGCTTTGATTAAATACAATGATAAACAAACTCGAAGCGATCGCATCATCAATGACTATTACGAAAAGATTCGTACTGGCAAACAAGAGAAGACATTTCATGAAATCATTGTTCAAGTTGGCAACAAAGATTCCATGAATGTCTTGGGTCCTAACGGAGCACTAGCCGAAAAAATACTAGATGATTATATGAAATCATTTATTGAAAGAAATCCTAATTTACATGTTTTTTCAGCTCATCTTCATATGGATGAAGAAACACCACATCTTCATATCGACTTTATACCATTCACTACGAACAGCAAACGTGGATTAGAAACAAGAGTATCTCTAAAAAAAGCTTTAGAACAACAAGGATTTAAGGGTGGTTCTAAAAGTCTCACTGAAATGCAACAATGGATAAATAGTGAAAAAGAAAAACTTTCTACTATAATGCTGGAACATGGTGTTGAATGGGAGAACTTAGAAACTAAAGAACAACATCTATCGGTATTAGACTTTAAAAAGAAGAAACGCAGCGAAGAGGTCATTGCACTAGAAAATAAAGTCAATGAATTACAATATAAGATTGAAGATATTAAGTATGATGAACAAATAATAGACAAGGTTCAGAATATCATAGAAGACAAAACAATTTGGAATATACCTGATCCAAAAAATTTTATGTCTGCTAAAAGCTATAAAAACGAGATTATTATTCCTTTTGTCAAAAAGATTAAAGAATCACTTCAATTCTTCATTCGTAAATATATTGATATTTCTAAACAATTAAGAGAAATAAAAAACACTATTCTGCCATTAAAATTGGAAATCAGTGAATTAGAAAGAATCAATGACAAACTATATGATGAGAATAGAGATTATAGACAAAAATTCAACAAATTGGCAAAAATTTTTGGAAAATCTCAGCTAAATGATTTATTAAACACAAACAGAATTCAAGATAACAAAAGAAAGGAAAGATGACATGGCTAGAAAAAGTAAAACCTTAAAATCTCCTAATAGTTATGGTGGAGTTGTAAAAATGGGAAATGCTTCTAGGAGAAGAAGACCCTATATTGTGCGTGTAACAACTGGCTATGATTATAACGAGAAAACAGGTAAGACTACACAAAAATATGGAATTATTGGTTATGCTGCAACTCGTGAAGAAGGCTTAATGATGTTAGCTAAATATCACGATCAACCTTATGATATATCAAAAGGTAATCAAACTTTTAGAGAAGTATATGAACTATGGTCTGAAGAAAAGTATGAGAATGCATCCAATTCTACGATTGCTGATATCGTGCAGCATATAATGCATGTACAATTCTATACGAACACTCATTTCGTGATTTGAAAACGAAAGATTTACAAAATGTAATTGATACTTGTGGAAAGAATTATCCAACACTAAAAAATATTAAAATACTTTTCAATCAATTATTCGCATATGCAATGAAAAACGAGTTATGTGCTAAAGATTATTCAAAATATGTAGATATTTCTAAATACAGTGATAAAAATCCTAATCGATTAACTCGTGATGTGTTTCCTAAAGATAAAATTGATCTTCTATGGAAAAACTGCGATGACTCATATTATCAAATGATTCTAATCCTTATATATACAGGAGTAAGAATTCAAGAATTATTAGATTTAAAAAAGGAACATGTACATCTTAACGAGCATTATTTTGATGTTGTTGCATCTAAAACGGAAAGTGGCGTAAGAAAAGTTCCTATTTCAGATTATATATATCCATTCTTTAAAAACTGGTATTTTTCCTCGGATGGTGAATATATGTTTCATACAAAAGATAATCAACCTTTTAAATATCGAAATTACTATGATAGTTATTTTATGCCTATTATGGAACAAATTGATGTAAATCTTACACCTCATTGTTGTAGGCATACATTTGTATCATTACTAGCTGAAGCAAATATTAGTCAAACTTATAATAAATTAATAGTAGGTCATAAAGGAGCAATGTCTTTAAATGAACGTGTTTATACACATATTGATATGAAAGAATTAATCAATGCTGTCAATTCGATTTACTATCCAGATTTTATCAAAAATAAAGTAAAAACAAGAGCATCTAAATCAAAAGAGTTATCTAGATAACGAATAAAGCCAAGAGATTCACCTATAGTGATTCCTCTTGGCTTATTTTATTCTCACTAATATAAACTTTGCATCTTAAAAGTTAATTATGAGGAGTTAATTTTGCATCTTATATGCATCTTACATGCATCTTACCGTTTTCAATTCAACACTACTCACAACTTCTCAAACAAACAAAAAATGCTTCCAAACCCCATAAATAAGAGATTTGAGAAGCATTCTGTTGTTCTCGATTGTATAATTTTTTGTTGAAAATTAACGTTTTGAGAATTGTGGAGCACGACGAGCTGCTTTAAGTCCGTATTTTTTACGTTCTTTCGCACGTGGGTCACGTGTAACGAATCCTGCAGCTTTTAATGCTGGACGGTAGTCAGCAGAAGCTTCCATTAATGCACGAGTGATTCCGTGACGCATAGCTCCAGCTTGACCAGTGTATCCACCACCGTGAACGTTGATTTTAACGTCGAATTGACTTAATGTTTCAGTTAATTCTAATGGTGATTTAACTACCATTCTTAATGTTTCTAATGGTAAGTATTCTTCTAATGTTTTTCCGTTTACAGAAATGTTTCCTGTTCCTGGAGTCATAAAGACACGTGCAACAGATGTTTTACGACGTCCTGTACCAATGTAAGTTACTGTGTTTTTCTTAGCCATTGTTTATTCCTCCTATTAACCTTTGATTTTTAACTCAACAGGTTGTTGAGCAGCATGTGGGTGTTCAGCACCTGTGTATACGAATAAGTGACGACGCATTTTGTCACCTAATTTAGTGTGAGGTAACATACCGTAAATTGAACGTTCTACCCATTCAATTGTGTAGTGTTCTTTCATTGTACGAGCTGTACGTACACGAAGTCCTCCAGCGTATCCAGAGTGGTTGTAGTATTTTTTTCCATCTAATTTGTTTCCTGTAACTTCGATTTTGTCAGCATTGATAATGATAACGAAATCTCCACAGTCAACGTTTGGAGTGTAAGTAGGTTTGTGTTTTCCTCTTAAAACAGCAGCTACTTCAGTAGATAAACGACCTAAAGTTAATCCTGCAGCATCTACGATGTACCAAGTACGTTTTACGTCTGCTGGTTTTGCAAAAGTTGTTTGACGCATTTTCTTCATCCTTTCTTATATAATCTAATATATATTTATCAGCAAGGGTAATTTCCCTTTTTATTGCCGAGTACTAGTTTATCCCTTTCATAGCTAAAAGTCAAGCATTTTTTGAAACTTTTTACTTCGCATAATATCTAGTGTTGATTTTATCAACAAGTTTTGCACCCATCGCTTTCAACTTCGCATAAGATTCGTCGAAGTATTTTGTTTGAGTAAAGCACATCGGTTCATGAGCATCTACTCCTATTATAATATCATTTCCTACTTCCACCGCAATCTTCCAAAATTCATCATATGGATATCCATCCTCACCAGTTAAGTCATTGGTTTGAACTCCCGCTAGGTTATATTCAATTGGAATATTTAATTCTTTAGCAGCTTTACATAAACGATATGACTGTTCCCTCGCTAATTCATCAAATTGATCTCTTCCACGCATAAATAAGTCAGGATGTGCTAAACATGCATACATCCCTGTCTTCATCCCTTCAATACAAGAGTCAATATATTTCATGAAGAAATCATCTTCACGACATTTACGTCCAAAATATAAACGTAATTCATCTGTTTGATAATAGTGATTTCCTAAAATAATATAATCTAATTGATAATCTTCTACTAATTTTTTTAACCAATCCATGTACTGTGGAAAATATTCACATTCTAATGCGATTAATACTTCAATTTGGCCTTTATATTTTTCTTTTAATGCTTTAATACTATGATAATATTCATCAAATTCGCTTTCATGCATACGCATATGCGATACAAAATCACTATGATAATGCCATGGTGAATGATCAGAGAACCCAATTAAACTATAACCAGCTTCTATCGCTGCTAAAATGAATTCTTCATCACTTCCTACTGCATGCATACAACGAGCGGTATGTGTATGATAATTTTTCTTTTTCATTGATATCACCTATTCCTTTTTTTAAATTATACATTCATACGTTCACTAAAGCAAATTAAAAAGGTAGAAATCAATCTACCTTTCCATCATCATATCTTACTTCAACAAGGTATAAACCTTGTGGTGCCGCTTTATAACGACATACATGCTTATCCTTAGCTTCTAACATCTTTTGGATATCCTCTTTACTTAGACGATGCTTTCCTGCCTCTATGAGCGTCTGTGCAAGCATACGGACCATGTATCGTAAAAAACCATTTCCTTCAAAAATCATTTGAATATGATTTTGATGCGCGATAATATCCAAACGTGTAATATTTTTAACCCGTGGTTTACGAGGATCAATCTTAGCACTACAAAAGCTTGTGAAATCATGCGAACCAATAAAAACCTTTGCACACTCTTGCATATATGCCACATCTAAAGTCATGCTTTCTTTGCCCATATAACACTCTAAGAAAGGATTATGAATATCATTTGTCACATAATAATCATATCGCTTACTCACCGCTGAAAAACGAGCATGAAGGTCTTTATCGACACGATATACGTTTTGAATACGAATATCTCTTGGCAATAAAGAATTTAACGCTTTTTGCCAATTTTTTCCTTCGATATCTTTAGGAGAATCAAAATGGAAAACTTGTCCCTTTGCATGAACTAAACCATCAGTTCTACCACTTGCGACAACCTCTACAGGTTGACCATGCATTTTTTGTAGTGCACCTTCTACATGTGCTTGAATGGTATCGGCATTATTTTGACGTTGCCATCCAGCGTATCGTGAACCATCGTAGCTCACAATCGCAAAATAACGATATATTAAATCATGTGTAACACAATTGCACATGCTAATACCCCTACACAAACTAACAACATTAAGAAATCATTTATTCCCATCTTTAATTGATGATAACGAGTACGCTTAGCATCAGGAATATATCCACGTGCTTCCATCGCATCCGCTAAATCAATTGCTCTTTGGAATGCTGATACAAACAAAGGGATGATTAAGGAAATCATGGCTTTGATTTTTTCCATTAATGTACCTTCATCTAAGTCAACCCCACGTGATGCTTGAGCTTTCATAATACGTTGTGTTTCCTCAATTAATGTAGGAATGAAACGTAACGCAATGGAAATCATCATCGCAAATTGATGTGCAGGCACCCCAATTACTTTAAAAGGTGATAATAAATCTTCAATTCCTAAGGTTAACTCTAAAGGCTTTGTGGTTGCAGTTAACACAGTGGAAACAATAACCATATATGCTAAACGCATTGTGATAATTAAAGTTTGCGTAAATGCCCCACTATAAATATCAAATCCAAAAATAGAAAGAATTACAAAACCATCGCGACTTACTAAAATATTAATCACCAATAAAAACGATAACATAAACAACATGGGTTTCATTGCACGCCAAATAAAGTTCAACTGTAACTTAGCTAATAATGTGACAAAAATTAAGAAACAACTCATCATCACATGACCAATGATACCTAAGTTAAAAAAGACTGAAATCATCAATAAAAACATCGCAATGATTTTAGCACGTGGATCAAAACGATGAACCACGGAATTTAAGGGTAAGTACTTACCTAACGCAATGTTATCCATGTGATTTCACCTCTTTCGCAATTGCTTTCGCTAAACCGTTCATATCTGTAATATCTTTACTAATAGAGAACCCTCTTTGATTTAATGCTTCACGCATTGCAATCACAGCAGGAGGATTAATTTTTAATTCATTTAAGATCGTAATATCAGAAAAGAAATCTTTCACACTACAAAATTTATATACACTTCCATCTTTCATTACTAACACATCATCACAATAATTTAATACATGTTCCATATCATGAGAAACGATAAAAACAGTTTTGTTAAACTCACGGTTCATGCGTTGAAATAGATGCATCATTTCTTGTGCCCCTTGTGGATCTAATCCTGCTGTTGGTTCATCTAATACTAATACATCTGGGTTCATCGCCATAATTCCCGCAATCGCAATACGACGTTTTTGTCCTCCAGATAATTCAAATGGAGAACGTTCTAAATAAGTATCATCTAAACCTACTAAATTCAGCATTTCTTTCGCTAATTGTGAAGCTTCTTCTTCTGAAACCCCAAAGTTTTTTGGTCCAAAGGCAATATCTCTAGCAATCGTTTCTTCAAATAATTGATATTCAGGAAACTGGAATACCAAACCTACTTGTTTTCTTAATGCTTTTACATTTTTTGGTTTACTATTGGCTACGATTTTATTACCCATAATCTCAATTTCTCCTGATGTTGGTAATAATAAAGCATTTAAATGTTGTACTAATGTTGATTTACCACTTCCTGTTTCACCAATAATAGCGATAACACGTCCAGTCGGTAAAGTTAAATTCACATTTTTTAATGCGGCATATGAAAAAGGAGATTTTGCATTATATGTATGTTCTACTTGTTTGAATTGAATTGACATAATTCTTCCACCAACCTTTCTGTTGACAGTAATGAAGTTACTTCAATACCCTCCTTCGCTAATAGATTAGCCATCTTACTAGCAAAAGGAATATCTAGTTTTAACTTAATTAAAGCCTCTTGAT
>JAXJYR010000100.1:0-4811 GCA_036306885.1 Longicatena sp. | reverse complement strand
AAGATATCATTATTCATGATCAATCAAATCCTCACATAAACCATATAAGTAACTATCAATATCAAATGGACGTAAATCATCTTCTTTTTCACCAAGTCCAATGAATTTTACCGGAACTCCTAATAATGAGCGAATCGCAATGACAATACCACCTTTGGCAGTACCATCCATTTTGGTTAAAACGATTCCACTTACATTTGTACTTTCCATAAATACTTTTGCTTGCGAAATTCCATTTTGTCCAGTTGTCGCATCTAACACCAACCATACTTCATGTGGTGCTCCGCTAATTTCACGATTAATAACACGATGCATTTTTTCTAATTCTTTCATTAGATTGGTTTTGTTTTGTAAACGTCCTGCCGTATCACAAATTAAGTAATCGACATTTTGTTCCTTCGCATAACGACATGCATCTACCATTGTTGCACTTGGATCAGAGTTTTCGCGTCCTTTGATACAATGTACCCCTAATTTATCTGCCCAACGTGCTAATTGTTCAATCGCACCAGCACGGAAGGTATCCCCTGCCGCCACGGCAATCTTTTTCCCATCGGCTTGGAAGAACTTCGTTAATTTGGCACAAGTAGTCGTTTTACCACTTCCATTTACTCCAACCATTAAAATAACAGTTGGACCCTCAGGATTAGTTTGTACCAGTTCTCCACTTGTATCACCATATAATTCACGCATGACTTCAATCAAACAATCAACGATTTCATCAAATTTTTTCATACGTTTATCAATAGCACGATTTTCTACTTCATTGACAATTTTTTCCGCTGTTTCGATTCCTAAATCAGCTTCAAGTAGCGTTTCCATTAAATCCTCTAAAAAAGATTCATTTACCCCTGAAAACCCTAATGCTAATGCCCGAATACGATCAGAAAAACGTTTTTTAGAACGATTTAATCCACTCATATAACGGTCGGCATCTTTATTTTTACTAAAGGCTTGTTTTAATTTTGATAAAAATCCCATCTTAATTCTCCTTTTCTCCATCAATCATATGAATTGCATCACTTAATTTTACTTTTAATAAAGAAGATACCCCATTTTTCTGCATTGTTACTCCATATAAGGTATCACATTGCGCCATCGTTCCTGGACGGTGAGTTACAACGATAAATTGTGATTCTCCTCTAAATTGTTGAATATACTTCGCAAAGCGTTCTACATTCACTTGGTCTAGTGCGGCTTCAACCTCGTCAAAAATACATAGTGGAATCGTTCTTGCTTTTAAAATAGCAAATAATACACAAATCGCAATCAATGATTTTTCTCCCCCTGAGAATAAACGAATATTTGCGACGTTTTTACCTGGAGGTTGCACATCAATATCAATTCCCGTATTTAAGATATCATTTGGATCAACTAAGAATAAACGAGCTTTTCCCCCACCAAATAAGGCCGTAAAGACATCTTGAAGCTCATTGTTAATTTTCTCAAACATCTCTGAGAATTGTTTGATCATAATTTCATCCATTTCATCAATCGCATTTAAAATTTTACGACGGGCTTCTTCTAATTCAGCCTTTTGACTACTTAAGAAATCAAAACGCCCTTTTACTTCTTCATATTCTTGTGGTGCTTCTAAGTTCACATGTCCTAGTGCTTGTATTTCATGACGTAATGTTTTTACTTGTTCACGTGCTAATACCACATCAATATCACGACGTTTTTCTAACGCATATTCATAAGTCATTTCATAGGTTGAACTTAAACGCTCTAAAGTATTCGTTAAGTTTGTTTCTGCTTTAGCTACCGCGATTTCAATATCTCTAAGCTCATTGGCTTTTTGGTTTAAATCACGACGTAATCCACGAATACTACGATCAGCTTGTTCGACCTGGTTTCCTGCTTTATAACGACGCTCACGACGGGCTTTCATCTCCATCGTAATTTCATCAATTTGGCGATGTTTTTCACTTAATTGCACGATAACATCATCTTGCGTTTCACTTGAAACTTCCTCTAAAGCATCTGGTGATAATTCCTGTAATTCATCATAGATACGATCGGCTTTTAATTTTTTTACACTTGTAATTTGTTCTAAACTTGCATAGGCAACCTTCCATTCTACTAATTCATTTTCATGAGAAGTTAGTTTTTGGGTTAAATCATGTAATTGTTTGGTATATAAATTACACTTCATTTGTTGCCCATCTAATTGCGATGATACTTCTTGATGTTCACGTTGCATAGTCATAATTGAGCTTTGGTTTTTTTGACTACCACCACTCATACTACCACCAACATTAACAACATCACCATCTAGGGTTACGATTTTATAACGATAGCGCATGGCACGACCAATTTCATTGGCATGTACTAAAGTATCCGCAATTAACACATTTCCTAATAAATTGTCACGAATAACTTCAAATTTATCATCACAAGTCACAAATTGATTTGCCACCCCTAAGAATCCATCTAATTTTGCTAACATCAGATGATGCTCAGGAAATACTTCACGGGGTTTCATAATATTTAATGGTAAGAAGGTTGCACGACCAGCACGATTACGTTTTAAGAATTGAATCGCATGACGCGCACTCGCTTCATCGTGGGCGATGATATGATACATCGAACCACCTAAGGCATTACTAATGGCTTGTTCATATTGTGCCTGAGGTGTAAACACATTCGCAATCGCATCATAAATCCCATTTAAATCTGCATCTAAGACACTTTGTAAAGCATGTTGGTGCTGGAATGGTCGTTTCATCATATTTGATAATAACTCTTCACGATTCATCAAACGTTGTAAATAACCTTGTTCCTGCATCAATTCTTGTTTTTGATGCTCCTCTTTTTTCTTTAAATCTTCAATCAATAAACGTTTTTCATGAATTTTTTGACTCAATTCATTTTTACGTTTTAAACGATCTTCATATTCAAAGCGTGCTTCCTCTAGCATTTTCTTTAGCTCTTCAATACGTAATGGTAAAGAACCATGCTCTAATGCATACTTACGTTTTTCTTCCATTTCGATTTTACGCGCATCTAAAACACGAACCTCTTCTTGAGCCTTCGTAAAGCTTTCTTGAAGCTTTGTAATTTCACGATCTAATACATACATTTCTTCACGAAGTGAAGCTGTTTGAATATCCTTAACACTAATTTGAGCTTCAATTGCTGCTTTATCAGCCTCTAAAGTAAAGGCATCTCTTTGTAATTGCGAAATTTGTTCTTTTAACGATGTAATTTCATCTGCTAAAACACTTACTTCAATTTCTTCTAAAGCTTCTTTTTTCTCAATATATATTTTAGCCTTTGCCGCTTGTCTTTTTAATGGTGTTAATTGTTTTTCTAACTCCATAATAATATCTTCTAAACGCGACAAATTATCTTCGGTACGATTTAATTTATTTAATGATTCATTTTTACGTTTTTTATATTTTGCTACTCCAGCAGCTTCTTCAAATAAAGCACGACGTTCTTCAGGTTTACTATCGGCAAAGCTTGAAATATTCCCTTGTGAAATAATACTTAATGAATCTTTCCCTAATCCCGTATCCATTACTAATGAAGTGATATCTTTTAAACGACAAGGTGTTTTATTAATATAATATTCGGCCTCACCGTTTTGACGATGCAGCTTACGTGTAATTTCAACTTCATCATAATCAATATGTAAAAGATGTTGTGAATTATCAAATACTAAAGTAACACTTGCCGTATTTACTTTACGACGATCCATACTTCCATTAAAAATAACATCACTCATGCTATTTCCACGTAATGATTTAACACTTTGTTCTCCTAATACCCAACGAATTGCATCGTTGATATTACTTTTACCACAACCATTAGGACCTACAATCCCAACAACATCATCATCAAAATGAATAACGGAGCGATCAGCAAATGATTTAAATCCTTCTAATTCGATTCTTTTTAAAAACATAGATCCTCCTAACTAATGTATACAATGATACACTGTAAGGTATTATATCACGTTTTTCAACATCTTTGTTTGATTTCTTAAAAAAGTATTAAATATAAATACCTTATCTTGTAGTTTTAAAAACCACATGTTATAATCTCAATATATTGGAGGTGCTTTTTATGGCAAATAAATCAATGCGTGATATGATTAAGTTAAAGCTAGGTGAAGAAATAGCGAACTGTGTAACTCATGGCATTATGGCCATCTTAATTTTATGTATTTTAGCTCCTGCTTCATTATATGCTTATTTACAAGGTGGTAGTATTCAAATGGTTGGTGTAACTATTTGTCTCATCGCTTTATTTCTAATGTCTTTAACCTCTACTTTATACCATTGTATGCCTTTTGGTTCTAATCATAAATATGTTTTTCGTAAACTTGACCACATTTGTATCTTTTTAGCGATTGCAGGAACATATACTCCTGTCGCATTAACCTTAATTGGTGGTTGGCAAGGCTTTCTGGTATTAGTGATTGAATGGACCGCAGTACTTTTTGGAATCTTATTAAAATCCATTTCTAGCAAGTCTTATCCAAAGCTTTCAATGATGATTTATATGGCGATGGGCTGGGCTGCCATCATGTTTCTGCCTTTATTATTACAAAAAGCCTCTCTTACTTTTTTAATTTATATTGTGGCTGGTGGACTCATGTATACCATTGGTGCCATCTTCTATGGTCTAAAAAAACCTTATATGCATGCGATTTGGCATGTATGTATTAATATTGCGAGCATCTTGCATATTATTGCCGTTGTGTTCTATTTATAAAAACAAAGGACTAGCCCTGTGGTTAGTCCTTTCTTCACAATCAATTATTTATTCTTATAAGTTTGCTTGATAAACCTGCATAATTTCTT
>JAXJYR010000099.1:0-2003 GCA_036306885.1 Longicatena sp. | reverse complement strand
CATAGAATGCATATTCTTTACCAGTCATAACTCCGCTTACTGCTAATGTAGTGTCTTCTACAGTTTTGTAAAGTTTGAATTCTTCAGAGTCGTATGCTTTACGGTAAACTTCGTAAGCAGTAGCCCCTTCACTAGCATCCCAAGTTAAGGTAATAGTTTTGTAGTTCGTATCTTTGGCTTTTACATTTTCAACTTTTGCCGGTGCAACGATTTCAGGTTCAACTGGTTTTTCCACTAATCCAGTAATCGCAGCATTTAATGCAGCTACCATTGCATCTACTTGTTCTTGTGTAACTTGTTCACTTCCGTATACATTAATTGCCATATCAATTGCATTTGTTAATGCTGCATATGATTCAGGAGTATAAGGACTTGCTTCATATCTTTCAGCTGCAATAATTGCTTGTTCTAACGCTGTTTTATCAATACTTGGTACTTCTGGTTCTTCACTTGGTTCTGTTCCATAGAAACGAATTTCAGACATAGATGTAAACATGTTTGTTCTTCCATCATCACATCCTGAACGAGTAATTGTCATTTTTACATAACGTCCTGTTGCATTAAACATCACACGTTGATAGCTTCCTTTGTTCGCAATGGCTTCACTTGTTCCTGAACCTTCTGTTTTCATTACAAAGTGTCCTAATGAAGTCATATCATTTGCTTCTTCTCCAACATATAAATCAAATTCGAAGATATCTCCATTGATTGATCCATCTTGACGTGCTAGGAATGTTAAATCCGTTAAATCATATACTTCACCTAAGTCATATGTAATTGAAATTGGTAGTTTATCAGAACCACTCCAGTTAGAGTGCCAGTGTGTTGAAGGATTGTAGTCTAATGTTTTATCCGCTGTTTCTCCTGAGTATTGAGAATCACATGATTCCACATGTACTGCAGAGTTTGCAGATTTGTTAATTAGGTTTTCAGCTTTTGGAGGAGCAATTTCTAATTGGTTCATCGCATTTGTTAATGCTGTTACTTGACGGTTTACTTCACCTTGAGTTGCTTCTTCATTTGCATAGATAGCTTCTGCAGCTACAATTGCATTATTTAATACTTGAACACTATCATCAGAATAGTTAGATGTATCAATATCTTTTGCTTCCGCTAATTTAGCTGCTAATGCTGATTTATCAACAGTTACTTTTAATCCTGCAATCGCTTCTTTTAATGCGTTTGTAGCTTGATCAACTGCTTCTTGGGTTGCATCATTATTCGCATATACAGCTTGCGCTGCTTCATATGCACTTGTAAATACTGCATATGTTTCAGCACTATATTGATTATTTTCAATGTTGGCAGCCACATCAATTTGATTTTTCAATGCCGTTTTATTAACATAAGTACCTTCTTCAAACATTACTTCAACATTTAACGTTTCTGATACATTTTCAATAACTACGATATTGTTTTCAACAGGAACTACTACATCATTGACATAAACATCTTTTACTTTGTAACCCGCTTCAGGAACAAATTCTACTTTTACAGTACTTCCTTTCGCAACGATGTTACCATAATTTGAAATCATGCTTCCTTTACCATCTCTTACTTTATAACTTGCTAGGAATGTTTCTGTTGGATTTGTTGCTAATGCTCCATATAATTTCATTTCTGCCCAGTCTGCATGGTCACTCCAGTTATTTGTACCTTCAGTAGCTTTTAATGTTAATTGGGTAACATCTGTTAAATCAATATCAATTGGTTGCATTGGCGATGTACCTCTTAATTCACCAGTCGCAAACACTTGTGTATCACTACCATTTTTCGTTACATTAATTCCAAATGTAATAGATGAGTTTTCATTTCCATATACTTCGTAATCTAATCCTGCATAACCAGTTAAACGAGTAAAGTCATAAGCAGATAAATCATAGTAAATTGTTGATGTTGCATGTGTTCCGATACCTTTTTCAAATGAAACTGGTTGTCCATTTTCATTAATTAAGCGTAATGGGTTTCCATCTGTTGATTGATCTTTCATGATAGAACCATAT
>JAXJYR010000098.1:0-13225 GCA_036306885.1 Longicatena sp. | reverse complement strand
TGTTCTCATCCCGAACACAGAAGTTAAGCACTTCAGCGGCGACAATATCTAGACGTGCTCTAGTGAAGATAGCACATCGCCAGGTAAAAAGAACTCAGCAATGAGTTCTTTTTTTTACTTTTAGGATACAAAATGGTATACTATATAAGATAAAGAAAGAAGGAATTTTCATGACAAAAATTGATATTATTTCTGGTTTTTTAGGAGCTGGAAAAACGACATTAATTAAAAAACTATTAGCTGATGCATATGCATCTGAACAAATTGTGTTAATTGAAAATGAATTTGGAGAAATTGGAATTGATGGTGGATTCTTAGAAGAAGCTGGTATCGAAATTCGTGAAATGAACTCTGGTTGTATTTGTTGTTCATTAGTAGGTGATTTTGAAGAAGCACTAAAAAAAGTGATTACTGAATATCATCCTGATCGTATCGTGATTGAGCCAAGTGGTGTTGGTAAACTTTCTGATGTTATCACAGCAATTGAAAAAGCTTCTCATGCTTGTGATTTACAAATTGAAGCACGTACTACAGTAGCGGATGCCAACAAATGTATGATGTATATGAAAAACTTTGGTGAGTTTTTTAATAATCAAATTGAACACGCAACGGCAATTTTATTAAGTCGTACACAAAATATGAATGAAGCTAAATTAACGAAGATTGTTGAAAAAATCAAAGAGCATAATCCTAACGCTGCGATTATTACAACTCCTTGGGATGAACTAAGTGGGAAGGATATCATTGATGTAATGCATGGTGCAGATTGGTTAATTGACTTTGTTGAAGAACAAAAACACCACCACGATCACGAATGTGACTGCGGATGTCATCATGAACATCATCACCACGACCACGAATGTGACTGTGGACATCATCATGAACATCATCACCATAACCACGAATGTGACTGTGGACATCATCATGAACATCACCACCACGACCACGAATGTGACTGTGGATGTCATCATGAACATCATCACCACGATCACGAATGTGACTGTGGATGTCATCATGAACATCATCACCACGACCACGAATGTGACTGTGGACATCATCATGAACATCACTACCACGACCACGAATGTGATTGTGGACATCATCACCATGCTGAAGAAGTATTTACAAGTATTGGTGGGGAAACTGTTCATGTGTTCTCTAAAAATGAATTAGAAAATGTTTTACATGAATTAGCTCACCACGAAACATATGGTACGATTTTACGTGCCAAAGGAATGCTGAAAGGTGAAAATGAATGGTTCTACTTTGATTTAGTTCCTGAAGAAGTCGAAATTCGCATTGGTAAACCATGTTATACAGGAAGATTTGTTGTAATTGGTTCTAATTTAGATGAAGAAGCTTTAAAAAAATGTTTTTATGCAGCATAAGGTGAGTTTATGGGAGTACCAATTTATTTGTTTACCGGTTTTCTTGAAAGTGGAAAAACATCACTTATCAAAGAAACCTTATTAGATCCAGGCTTTGGGCAAGAAGAAAAAACCTTAATTCTTGCTTGTGAAGAAGGAATGGAAGAATATGATGATGCATTCCTGAAACAAACTAACAGTGTTGTGGTCTATATTGAAGATATAAAAGATTTAGAATACAAAAATTTAAAAAAATTAGATGCAACGATTGAACCAGATCGTGTTATGATTGAATTTAATGGTGTTTGGAAATTATCTGAATATTTAGAGGGTTGTGATTTTCCCTTTGGATGGATGATCGTCCAAACAATATCAACCGTAGACGCATCAACCTTTGATATTTATGTTGCGAATATGCGTTCCCTTATTTATGAACAACTTCTTCATTCTGAAGTAATTATTTTTAATCGTTGTAATGAAAATACCAAAAAAGTATATTTACGAAATAATATCAAAGCATTCAATAAATCAGCACAATTAATTTATGAAACAGTGAATGGTGAAATTGTTGAATTAGGTGAAGAAGATTTACCATTTGATATCAATGCCGATATCATTGAAATTAGCGATGATGACTATGGATTATTTTATATGGATGCTATGGAACATGTAGAAAAATACCATAATAAAAAAATTAAAATCAAAGCGAAGGTAGTCGAACGTAACTTTGCAGGTGTTGAGACAGCATTTTTATTTGGGAGAAACGCAATGGTGTGCTGTGCCGATGACACTTCTTTTATCGGGTTTATTGTCTTTAGTAAACAAACAAGTCAATTACTACCTGATGAATGGCTAGAATTAGAAGCTATTGTCCAAATGGAATATGATGAAGGTATTCATCAGGAAATACCTGTTCTATATACAACAAGTATCAAATCTGTCGATGCATTAAGTGATGAGTTTGTCTACTTTACGTAAGTGAGGTGCATTTTATGTTATATCCTATTCAAGAAGAAAACTTAATTGCGTATTTAGAAGAATTAAGTGATCATGATGAAGTAGAACGCATTGAGTTAGCTTTAGAATGTAATGATTATGATATTTATGTTGCGGAAATGATGAGTGGAAGAGAATACTTTGTCATTTATAACCAACAACCTTTATCAGTCTTAGCAAAAAGTGGGATTTGTAGTAATCCACAGGATGCAATTGAAATTTTTGAAGCTTTCGATGCATAAAAAAAGACAGCATAATTGCTGCCTAAATACGCTCATGTATAAATAAATTATCAAAATGATAGTAAGGAAGAACCATCAATTCAGAGATGGTTTTTCTTTTTTCTTCTAATTGGGCATCGAGATAGACATATACCTTTTTATCCGTATTAGATAATAAAGCTAACATATCATTTAAACTAGCATCATCTGTATAAATACATTCAGATACTTCGATAATATCCGTTTCTTTGACAAAAAGATATCCTTTCGCAATTCCATCTTTTTCATAGATATAACATTTTTCTTCATAATAACTTAAAGAAGGAAGAATGATATTTTGGAAGTATTCTTGATTACGGATACAATATCCATTTTTGTTTTGACAAAATTGATGATATAAAGAAGTTAAAGTCATTGAATCATTCTTGCAAGAAAGAGTTCCGCCTAATAAAGGATATTTAGCTTTTGATAATTTATAACGATATTTTTCATAAGCTTCTTTAAATCCAAAGCTATGATATACAGTAGGGTTATATGCTTGGAGTAAATAAATCGTATTTTCACCATATTGTTTCTTTAAGGTTTCAAATAATAAGCGCATATATCCGCAACCTTCGTATTGTTTATTAGTTGCTACTCCAAAAATAAAATATGCAGTTTGAATATTACCATTTAGCATAATTTGTTTTGGACGTAGTTGCATCATCGCAATTAAAGCATCATTGTGATATAAGACATGACAATATTCTTTTTGATATAAATGTTTAAAATAATAATCGATACTATGTTGGTCTTCATCTTCAAAGCGATGACTCCATAGCTCTCGTATTTGTAGTTTATCTTCCTCACAGGCAGTACGTACCATTAAAGGACTATAGGCTACGGAATATTTAGGTATCATCGCAATTGGATGCATATCATGTTTTGCTTTGCGTAAAGCTTCGATACCCATATCATCTTCACGATTCATATAAATGACTTCAGGTTTTAAAGTTTCTAAATAATACTTCACAATCGCAATGGATAACCCTCTAAAATTGCGATTTGCTTTTTCAACATGAATTTGAATCGTATCTTTGGCTAATTTAGAAGTTAATGAAAATGCTTCAAGTTTTCCATCGATATAAATGACTCCACCATCTAGTTCAAATAAAGTAAAGTTATTTAATAAGCGTTCAATTCCTTGACGTTCAAATTCTATTGACTCATATAAGCTTTCATCTTTATTTGCTTTCCATTCGTCTAAAAAGGTGTAGATGGCATCAAAATCAACAGGTGCTATTTTTCTAAATTCATAGCGATTCGCATATAATTTTTCAAAAGCATGGAAATGATTTCGGCGTTTTTGCATTTTCTTACCAACTAAACTTCTTTGCATTTCCACATCATAAATATAATCTTGAGCACCATCAAATTGATAAATAAAAAATTGTAAAGGATAATGTTCAATCATCCAATCTTTAAACTCTTTATTTAAGGAATGAAAGACAAATGGTGTATTTAATTGAATACTATATTCTTTCATCTTCGCAAGTGCTTCATGACGATATTGAGGTGCACAATATGGTGGTAACCATTCAATTACATCGCCTTCTTCTTGGGTATAAACTAAGGCAAAGTGTTCAAACACTTCATAATAAACATGGTATTGAAAGTCCCACATTAACATGGTAGCAATATTAGAGTTATATTCATGATAATCACTGATATCAATATATGGTTTTAAGATATGATAATCTTGTATTGTAAATCGTTTCATTGTATATCCCCGTTTCTGTTTCAATTATACTCTAAATCACGATAAAAACAAGAAAAACGCTTTAGGAACATTAGGTTTATAGGTTATAATAAAAAGAGAAAAAGAATGGAGCGTATAGGTATGCGTAGTTATATTGAATTTGAAAATGTAAAGAAAATATATCAAATGGGAGAAGTTCAAATCAAAGCCTTAGATGGAGTTGATTTCACAATTGAAAAGGGTGAATTTGTGGTGATCGCTGGAGAGAGTGGGGCTGGAAAAAGTACGATTTTAAATCTATTAGGTGGAATGGACCAAGTAAGCGAAGGCTCTATTTTTGTCGATGGAAATGAAATTAGTGCTTATTCTTCAAAAGAACTTACGATGTATCGTCGTTATGATATTGGGTTTGTCTTTCAGTTTTATAATTTAGTTCAAAATTTAAATGTGAAGGAAAATGTGGAATTGGCGACTCAAATTTGTAAGAATCCTTTAAATGTTGATGAAGTGATTGAGGCGGTTGGGTTAAAGGAGCGTAAAGCGAATTTTCCTGCTCAATTATCAGGAGGGGAACAACAACGTGTCGCAATCGCTCGTGCAATTGCGAAAAATCCAAAACTATTATTATGTGATGAGCCAACAGGGGCATTAGATTATCATACCGGTAAACAAATTTTAAAATTACTACAAGATACTTGTCGTCAGCGTGGTGTCAGTGTTGTGGTGATTACCCATAACTTAGCTTTATGTGCAATGGGTGATAAAGTGATTCGTGTGCGTAATGGTAGAATTGATTCGATTACCAAAAATGAGCATCCTCTTCCAGTAGAAAGGATTGAATACTAGTGAAAGAACAAGCATTACGAAAATCCATTTTACGTGAAATCAAAGCATCTTTTGGGCGTTTTATTTCGATTTTTCTAATTGTTGCGTTAGGTGTAGCTTTTTATGCTGGAGTAAAAGGTAGCGCACCTGTTATGAAACAAAGTGCTGATGCTTATTATGATGATTATCATTTGATGGATGTACAGCTATTATCAACACTTGGTTTAGATCAAGATGATATAAATGCCATTCAATCTATTGATGGCGTTGAAAGTGTTTATGGTGGATATAGTCATGATGTGCTTGTCCAACAGGAAAATGTCCAACAAGTATTTAAGGTTTTATCATTACCAATGGATTATGCATCACAACCTAAGCATTATATGAATCGCTTGCGTTTGATGGAAGGTCGTTTACCACAAAAGAAAGGTGAATGTGTCATTGAATACGCTTCTTTAAATGCGAGTAGTCCTAATATAGGTAGTACAATTACCTTACAAAGTGGTAGTGAGGATGATTTAAGTGATACCTTAGATGAAGATACTTATACAATTGTGGGAAAAGTATTTACCCCATATTACTTAAGCTATGAAAAAGGTAGCTCAAGTATTGGAAGTGGAAGTGTCAATTGGTACATTTATATTTTAGAAAATCATTTCCAAAGCGATTATTTTACAGAAGGTTATGTGATAATTCAAAATGTACGTGATATCAATTCATATGAAGATGCCTATTTTGATATTGTGGAACCACTTGTAGAAGAAATAGAGGATACCTTAAATCAAAGTGTTCAGGTTCGATATCGTGATTTATATGATGAAGGTTCTACAAAAATTAGTGATGCCAAACAAGAATATGTAGATGGTAAGGCAGAATTTGAATCAGAGATTGCGAAAGCAGAAAAAGACATT
Organism: Longicatena sp.; assembly: GCA_036306885.1. Classification (GTDB taxonomy): domain Bacteria; phylum Bacillota_I; class Bacilli_A; order Erysipelotrichales; family Erysipelotrichaceae; genus JAXJYR01. The sequence goes on along the minus strand of JAXJYR010000098.1, from coordinate 7,167 downwards.
GCCGAGGGTTATCAAAAAGTGAGCGATGGTGAAAAAGAGTTAGCCGACCAAGAGCTTAAGGTAACTAAAGAACTTGCGGATGCGAAAACCAAATTAGAAGATGGTGAAGCAGAATTAAAGGATGGAAAGCAAGCTTATTCAGATGGGAAAAAGGAATTTGAAAAGCAGAAAAAGGAAGCTTTAAAAAATAAACCACTATTAGAAGATGGAATAAAACAATGTAAAGATACGATGAAAGATTTAAAAGCACAGCTTAAAACGGTTAATACTCAGTTAGAAAATCCGGTTCTTCCTTCTGAAACGATTACGCAGCTACAGGAAGGAAAGATTCAACTAGAAGCAGGAATTAGTGAAGCTACATCACAGCTAGAAGCTTTAAAAATAAATCAGAGTCAGCTTACTGCAGGAATTACCCAGTGTGAAACCACCAAAATAGAGCTGAATACACAGCTTGATATGGTAAATGAACAGCTTGAAAATCCTTTACTTCCTGAGGAAATGAAGCTGACTTTAGAGGCTTCAAAGGTACAGCTAGAAACGGGGTTAAGTGAGGTAGAAGCACAATTAACGACATTACAGGAAAGCTTATTACAAGTAGAAACTGGTATTAGTCAATGTGAGGAAACCATCACGCAATTAAATGCTCAGTTAAGTGAAGTAAATGCGACATTAGAAAATCCAGTGTTGCCAGATACCGCAATCGCAGAATTAAATACGGCGAAAACACAGTTAGAAACTGGTATTACCCAAGCCCAAACCCAACTAGATGAATTAACTTCTCAATTAGACGAGTTAAATCAAGGTTTAGCGGATGGTGAACAACAACTAATTGATGCCAAACAAGAGCTAGATGATGCCCAAAAGGAATTAACCAAAGGGTGGAAAGAATATGAAGAAGGAAAAAAAGAGGCGAATGAAGAAATAGCAAAAGCCAAACAAGAACTAGCGGATGCACGTATCGAATTAGCAGATGCGAAAGATACCTTAGTGCGTGAACAAGCAAAGGGTGAAAAAGAATTAGCAGATGGATGGCAAAAAATTGTCGATGCAGAGGCTGATTTTAAGAAGCTAGAAGAACCTGATGTATATGTCTTAGATCGTCATAAGCATTATTCTTATATGGATTATGGTAGTGCAGCGGATCGTATGGCCGCCATTGCGAAGATTTTCCCTGCTTTCTTTTTCTTAGTCGCAGCCTTAGTTTGTCTAACGACGATGACGCGTATGGTCGATGAGCATCGCTTGGAAATTGGAACGCTAAAAGCCTTAGGTTATAGTCGTTTCTCAATTGCGAAGAAATATGTAGCATACGCAGCCCTTGCGAGTATAAGTGGAGGAATCTTTGGGGCAGTTGTAGGATTAATTGTCTTCCCAATGATTATCTATTATACATGGGGAATTATGTATAATATGACTGGTATTGTGTTACTATCACAAATTCCACTAGCGTTAACTGCCATTGGATTATGTTGTGGGATTACGATTCTTGCGACATTGGGGGCATGTTATAAAGAGGTAATTGAAGTACCATCGCAATTGATGCGTCCGAAAGCCCCAAAAAGTGGAAAGAAAATTTTATTAGAACGTATTCCGTTTATTTGGAAGAAATTTTCTTTCTCGCATAAGGTAACGGCGCGTAATATTTTCCGTTATAAAAAACGCTTCTTTATGACGGTAATTGGAATTAGTGGATGTAGTGCCTTATTATTAGCAGGATTTGGAATTCAAGATTCAATCGGTAGAGTAGCTATTGCCCAATATGGCGATATATTCCGTTTTGATGCCAATATTGAATTAAACGATGAACATCAAGATGCATATCCAAAGGTTACAACGCTTCTTGAGAAAAATGAAAATACATCATCTTATGGTGCCATTCAAATGGAACCAGCAACCTATGATGATCAAGGAACTGATAAAGCAATCGATATTTATGTTCCAATGAGCGATGATTTTGAATCATTCATCTCTATTCATCAACGTCAAAATAAAGAAGCATTATCTTTAAATGATGATGGTGTAATCATTAGTGAGAAGTTATCAATACGTTTAGGTTTAATGGTTGGAGATACCTTAACGATTAAAAATCAAGATGAAGTTCAAGCTAGCGTAACAGTATGTGGAATTTGTGAAAACTATGTTGGTCATATTGTCTATATGACACCAAACTACTATGAAGCTTCCTTCCACGAAAAGGCACAGGTCACAAATGTATTGGTGGATATGAAACATACCAATAAGTCCAATGAACAAAGCTATGGGGAATATTTTATGAAAGAGGATGTTGTCAATGCGATTAGTTTTAACGCTGGAATAGCACAATCCTTTGAGGATACCATTGCCTCGATTTCATTAATTGTAGTTGTCTTAACTGTATGTGCTGGATTATTAGCCTTTATCGTGTTATATAACCTAACGACAGTTAATGTTTCAGAACGTATTCGTGAAATCGCAACCATTAAAGTATTAGGATTTACCAATCAAGAAGTTGCGTCTTATGTATATCGAGAAAATATTGTCTTAACCTTAATTGGTTCAGGCTGTGGACTTGTGTTAGGTATTTGGTTACATCAAATGATTATGTCGCTTGCAGAACTAGAGAACGTAATGTTTGGCCGCAATATTGATGCAATCTCATATCTATATGCATTTATTATCACTATGGTATTTGCCTTCTTGGTAAATCTTGTAATGTATCCAAAGTTATCAAATATCAAAATGGTTGAATCTTTAAAATCAATTGAATAATTTTATTTATAATACGTATTCTTATAGATATAGCAACGTGGAATAAAATGTGATATAATCGTATCACATTGTGCCCGTAGCTCAATTGGATAGAGTATCAGATTCCGATTCTGACGGTTGCAGGTTCGATCCCTGTCGGGTGCGCCAAATAAAAAAATGACCTTAACAAAGAAATAATTGTTAAGGTTTTTTATTTATTTTGTGAGATTTTTATAAATAGTATACGTATAATAAGTGAAAGGAGTGAAAAGATGGATATAGGTGCTAAATATTATCTTCAATATCTAAGTGGCGATGATCAATGTGTATATGAATTAGTAAAAGAATATAGTGTAGGTTTAACTTTATACTTAAATGGGATTGTTAATCATATTCAAGTTGCTGAAGACTTAATGGAAGAAACATTTTTTAAAATCATTACAAAAAGACCTAAATATAATGGTAAATCATCTTTTAAAACATGGTTCTATACAATTGGAAGAAATATCGCAATGGATTATTTACGAAAAAATAAAAGAATCGTTGATATTCCTTTTGAGCATTTAGAAAATCATATACAAGAAGAAAATGATTTATATCTTCAATATCTAAAGGAAGAACGAAAACTCATGGTACATAAAGCCTTAAAAAAGATAAATACCGATTATTATCAAGTGTTATGGTTATTATATTTTGAACAATTATCACATGAGGAAATAAGTATGATAATGAAGAAAAATAGTCGCCAAATTACAAATTTAGTTTATCGTGCCAAAGCAGCTTTAAGAAAAGAATTAGAAAAGGAAGGTTTTGAATATGAAGAATTATGATGAAATCACACAAAATTTATTAATGCGTCGAAATCAATTTCAACAGGAGCAAAAAAGACAAAGAAGTTTAATTTTAAGAGTAAGTGTGATGAGTTGTGTATGTTTATGCTTCTTATTTACTTTTATCACCATGAATAAAAAGGAAGAAAGCTCGAATGGAGCATTAAGTCAACAAAATCATCCATCCATCGAAAAAGAACAAACAGCTAAAAATGAACATAAAATAAGTCAGGAATCAAATCAATACACCTTAGTAGATGTGATAGGTGCAATCTTTATTGATGGTGTTGAATATAGACAATGCTCCGAAGATGAATCCAATTATACACTTGATGAGTGTTTAGGTGATGCTAGAACATTTGAAGGAAGTTATAAAGAACATCTCAATGATGCGCCGAGTTATTTATATACAACCAAAGAAGATTCTGATGTATTAATTGTAAAGCTTACATGTAATGATGGAAGTGTTGTGTTGAAGAAAAGATCAAATAAATAACAGTTAAATAAGTAGATGAAAGATAGATATCTATTTTTCATCTGCCTTTCTATTGTTTATGTTTTTTTAATATATAATTATATAGATTGCATAATATTTTTTTTATGTTAGAATATATGTATAAAAAGGATGGTGAAATACAATGTTATATCAAACATTATTATCAGAAATATCCAAATCTTTCATTGGCAATGAAGATGTTGTGAAGAAAATATGGATGGCGATTTTAGCGAAAGGACATGTTTTACTTGAAGATATTCCTGGAGTAGGTAAAACGACTCTAGCAAAGGCCTTTGCGAGTGCATTAGATTTAAAGGTAAATCGTATGCAATTTAGTTTTGATGTTCTTGCGAGTGATGTAGTAGGTTATAAATATATTGACCGCTATGATGGAAAAGAAAAAATGTATTATGGTGCTATTTTTTGTAATATGTTTTTAGCGGATGAGTTAAATCGTACTTCAAGTAAAACCCAAGCTGCCTTGTTAGAGGCAATGGAAGAAGGAACTGTTAGTATGGAAGGTACAACCTTACCATTAGATGATATCTTTTTTGTAATGGCAACACAAAATCCCTATGGTAGTGCAGGAACACAAATGTTACCAGATAGTCAACGTGATCGTTTTATGATAGGAGTATCTTTAGGATATCCAAGTAAAGAAAATGAAGTGAAAATGCTTCAACAAAAATATCATCATGTTCAAAATAAAGTGAATAAAGTGATAGATAAAGAAACATTGTTGAAAATGCAAGAAGAAGTGAAGAAAGTATTTATTCATCCTGATATTATGAATTACATTGTAAGTATCATACAAGAAATGAGAAGCTATCCTGCGATGGTATTAAAACCAAGTCCACGCGCCAGTGTCGCTTTATGTAGTATGGCACAAGCAAGTGCTTATTTAGAACAACGCGATTTTGTTGTTGTAAGAGATGTCTTAAATGTATTAGAATCTGTCTTAAATCATCGCATTATTCTTCAAAATACTACTCCTCAATCATATCAAGATATGTATAAATATGTTTTAGCACAAGTCCCACAACCAGAATTGGGTGATATCCAATGTTAAAAGCTTGGATCAAATATCTAATATTATTATTTCTAATAGTAAATATTTATTTATATATAGGTGGTTATGTCTTTTTCATTTTATATGTTATCCTCTTAAGTTTACCTTTTATTTCTTTATTTGGAATGTTATGGATGAATGCTTCTTTAAAGTATTCGCTTATTGATGGAATACTATCGATTGATAGTAAATCGATTTTTCCTTTTATGTATATTAGCGCTAGCTATGAACTCGAAAATATCTTTTCAAATACAAAGATTCAAAATAGCTTTATCAATACACTAGGTGGTAAAAAACATTATGAAATATTATTACATGAACCACAAATAGGAAAATACACATGTAAAAAAATACATTTAAAGGTATATGATGGTTTAATGTTATTTGCTAAAAGCTTAGATGTCTTAAAGGATACACATTATTTGATTCCAGTAGCAAACAAACAAGTAACATATCAAGTAAAAGAATTATCTTTAAAACAAAAAAAAGAATCTTATTTAGAAGACCAACATGAAGTTCTTCCTTATAAACCAGGAGATCAATTAAAATACATCCATCATAAGATGTCACATAAAAAACAGATGTTAATGCTACGAAAATTTGAACATCAGAAAAATCAATCTTATCAAATTTATTTAGATTTATCTTGTGATGTTCAGGATTGTGAAGATATTTTAAATGTTTGTAGAGAAATTATCTATACTTTTGACAAAACCAATATAGAAGTGATGTGGGATACCAGTGTAGGAAGAAAAACAGTGTATATCACTCACCAATACCAACTTGATCATGTATTTGAAATCATCTTGTCACATCCTAAAACGAATGTATCTTGTGATCATATCGAAACACATATGATGATTGCCTCAAAAGATGGGGAGGTGATTGTTTATGAATAAATCTTATCAAATCGGATTATGGATTCTAATTAGTGTTGTACCTTTCCTCATCTTTATTCAAAAGCTTTATGGAATAGTATTTATGCTTTTATTTGGATGTCTTACGATTCTTACAATGGGAATATTTTATGATTTGAAGCGAACAAAAATAAAAAAATGGGTAGAACTCCTTATCCTTCTTTTATGGATGGGATGTTGCCTATGCTTCTTTACGCAATTATATGATGATGCAGTTAAAATCGTGAATGATTTGTATATAGCATATGAAGCGAGTTCTGATTATGTCTTTCAGCCATTATCACCATTAAATCCACTCTTCTATCAAGAAATCAATACAAGTGTTCTGTTCGCATTTTTCATGTTATTTATTCCTTATATGATGGTTCAATATTACTTCGTTATAAAGTGGAATCAGAAGTTGTTTAGTTTCTTATTTAGTTTTATTGTTTATTTGCCAATGTTATTGTATTCCTTACCACAACCATGGTTCTTAAGTGGTTTATTGTATGTAATATGGATTAGTATGTTTGTATCATCCAATAAATTATTTCGTTCTAATGGATCATTACGTTTGATATTCTATTATGCATTATGTAGCACTGTTGTATTTAGTACAGTTCTTATCTTTTATCCCATGGATCAATATAAGATGGATGAAAATGTAAATTTAAATCGCAAAAAGTTATTAGATGCAATAGAAAAGATAGAAGATGGATTATTCAAAGCAAGTGAAAAACAAGGCGAAATCAATTTAATGAATGCTCAAAATCGTATTTATACTTATAATGAGCATTTAAAGATTCAAACAAATATGACCGAAAAATTTTATTTAAAAGGCTTTGTTGGTTCCATTTATCAAGATAATAAATGGGTCAATTTAAAATATGATGATTACGCAAAACAAACGGGAATCATGTGGGAAAATATTCCTTATTGGTTAAGTGTAAATGCGAATGTAGAGGTGAATGGACAGAAACAAGAGTATGCAACGAAGTTTATTACCGTCAATGATTATCGTACGCTGAAAAAGTATGAATTGATCCCTTATTATTTACGTAGTATGAGTGCTCAAGATGTAGATATGATATCTGTTGAACCTTATTTTGATAGTTACATGAATAAATCTAAAGCAGATATTATATATTA
>JAXJYR010000097.1:0-10079 GCA_036306885.1 Longicatena sp. | reverse complement strand
TTCCTTATGTGTAATCGCATATTATGGTGGTGGTCTTAGCTTATTAAACCAATTATCTAAATACCAAATAACTGCTAAAAAAGAAGATTGTATGTTATTAGAAAAATGTAAGTAACACTTCAGTGAAATGAAGTGTTTTTTTATTAGTCAGACAGATATATGTCTATTTACTATGTTAATACTATAGAAAAAGAAAGGAGTGCTTTCGATGGGACTAGGAGTTGGACATATTCATATTTGTCGTATCTGTAGGTATTGGCAAGCTACTGCGGTGATAAATCAAGGTTATTGTACGAGAAAGATGCAGTTTACTTCTGCTTTTCATGTGTGTATTTTTTAGGAGGAGTTATGTGATGGAAAAGGTGATAGAGCGTGCAACGCAATTTGCGACCATTGGAGGAATGGTCGGTTCTGCCATTGGAGCAATTTTGACAAATATTGAAGAAGCGGCACCAAATGCATTGGTGAAGTGTTGTTTAAGAGTAGTAGTAAATGAGGTTTCTATTGGTGCGGTTGGGACACTTGCAGGTGCAGGAATTGGCGCAATCGTAGGTGGAATAGAAGAAATGATGGATGAAGTAAAGGAGATTGTGTAATGTTAAGTAAAGTTTTAAGTATGGTATCTAAGGCTAGCAAAAGCCCGAGAGATACACATGGACCTCTAGTGAAATCAGGTCCAAACGCAGGCCAAGTGCGATCTAAAAATAAAGATGGACAGTGGCGTAAAAAACGTAGTGATGCTGGAATTCCTCGCAAACCAAAATAAATTAGCACCTTCGTTTTTAGCATAATGATTTTGATGAAGGTTATCATCTCTTTCTATTCTGCACATCGAAAGTTACTGAAATCAGGCTAGAAACGAAATACTAGAAAGGACCTATTAACGATAATATCAGATAGGTCCTTTACTTTGGTAATGAAAATTGTCTGATATCAAAAAAAAGCCTCGTGATTTTATTTTCACGAAGCTAATATATTATTTTAATTCGTAAACACTACCGTATTTTTCTTTTAAGTAAGTAATGTAGTAGTCTGGGTTAAATGTTTCACCAGTAGCTTTTAGAAGGATTTCATCAGCATCTAAATAAGCTCCATGGCAGTGGATGTTATCTTTTAACCAATCACGAATTACTTCAAATTTGTCCTCACGAAGTAATGTTTCCACATCTAATTGTTTTGTGATAGCATTGTAGAATTGGGCAGCATAAGCTGAACCTAAAGCATAAGTAGGGAAATATCCAAGGTTCGCAGCACTCCAGTGCATATCTTGTAAAATACCTTGAGAATCTTTATCAGGACGAATACCTAAATATTCTTCATATTTATCATTCCACATTTTATCTAAGTTATCGTAATCTACTGTACCATCAAAGATTTCTTTTTCTAATTCATAACGAATTAAGATATGAATTGGATAAGTTAATTCATCTGCTTCAGTACGAATGAAGCTAGGTTGTGCGATGTGTAGCATTTCATAGAATTGTTCCATAGATACATTTTCTAATTGTTCAGGGAATTGTTTTTGTAAACGTGGATATAATACTTCCCAGAAGGCTTTACTTCTACCAATATAGTTTTCTAAGAAACGTGATTGAGATTCATGCATCGCCATACCGATACCATCTTTGAAAATCGTATTGTCATATTTACTATCAACTTGTAATGAATATAATGCATGTCCATATTCATGAATTGTAGATAGAATTGCGGATTTGATTAATTTTTCATAGTAGTGTGTTGTCATACGAGATTCATTAGCAGAGAAGAAAATAGTAAATGGGTGAGCAGATTCACCTAAATAAGTTTTTCCTGCATCTACTTTTAAGAAATCCATAACTTCTTTCATGAAAGCTTTTTGACCTTCTACATCAAAAGTTTTATCTAAAGGAGAACCATCAATTACTTTTCCTTCTTTGATAATACGTTGAATAAAAGGTAATAATTCTTCTTTGATTTTGTTGAAGAAGATATCATAACGTTCACGATTCATTCCTTTTTGGTATTGATCTAACATATAGTCATAATCAGATACGTTTTTATCAACATAAGATAATACTTCTTTTTGACCTTTAATAACAGCTACTAAATGATCTTTAAAAATTTGATAATCATTTGCAGCTTTTGCTTCTGCCCATGCTTCTTCAGCATCAGAAATTGTTTTAACGAAACGAACATATACTTCTTTTGGTAAATTACGTTGAGACTCTAACGTTTTAAAGTACATATCTAATTCTTTTTTTAATTCTTCATCTTGAGTAATTGCATATAATTCATCTAATTTTTTTAAGTGTTCTTCACGCATTTGATAATCAAATGCTTCACCACTTAAAATAGACATCATTTCACTACGTGCTGGAATTCCTTTTTTAGGGGCAATTGTGACCATATCAAAGTACATAGTGCTATGTGCCATATTATAAGCAGCTAAAATGTTTTTATATTCTTTAAAAAATGATTTTAATTTTGTTTCCATTTTTATTACCTCACTTCCTTGATGTATTATATCATATATTTACAGAAAAGTATTGAAAAACTTTGTGTGATTTTGTAACATGAAAGTGGTGATGCATATGAAACATATCATTTTTGATTTAGATGGAACTTTATTAGATAGTGTTGCAGTATGGGAACATCTTGGTATTGAATATTTGACACAAAGAAAGATTCAACCTAAGATTACACCAGAACAAATGGATTATGAATTAGAGATTCGTAATTTAAATGAAGGTGCAATTTATTTAAAGGAAGAATATGCTTTAAGCGATTCTTGTGACGAAATTATCAGCGCGATGTTAGAGCTTGTGAAAGATCGTTATCTTGCCTGTGATGTCAAAGACCCTATTTATGAAAAAACTATCCTGCACCAATTAAAGCTAGATGGCTATCATCTTTATGTTTTAACTAGTAGCTTTGAAACAATTGCCAAACAATGCTTACAAAACAATCATTTATTATCTTTGTTTGATGCAGTAGAAACGATTTCCCCAGGAAGTAGTAAAGCCGATGGTTCTGCTTATCAATTGTTTATGCAAAAGCATCAATTAGCGAAAGAGGATGTATTGGTTGTAGAAGATGCCTTACATGCGATTAGAGGGGTGAAGTCTTTGGGGGTAAAGGTAATTGCGATAGAAGAATTATATTTTGAGATGCATTTACAAAGTAAGGACATTGCCGATGACTATGTAAAAGATTATCAAGCATTATATAAAATAATAAAAGAAAGCGAAAGCAGGAATTAAGCCTCTTTCGCTTTCTTTTATTATTGTTTATGATCTTTTTGATATTGATCGTATAAATTTTTAGAATTTTTACATAAGGATGAAGTACTACAGCTTCCACAATTGTTGCCACATGATTTATTTTTCTTCATTGATGAAACAATCAAGGCACAAATGATGACTAATCCTGCCGAAATTAAGAAGGTTGATAAGTTCATAGGCTCACCTTATTTTACTGCATATTCAAATTCTGAAGTTGCTTTGCTAGGTTTTTTCAACATTAAGAAGACAAGTCCAATGCTGGCAAGCATGGCGATGATTGTCATGATGCTGAAGGTTCCCGTAGTAAAGGTAGTACCTAGTTGATAGATGATAAAGGCGATGACATAAGCGAATCCACATTGATAGAAGATCGCAAATAATGTCCATTTCCAATCATTCATTTCACGTTTAATGGCTCCAATTGCGGCAAAGCATGGGGCACATAATAGGTTAAAGCACATAAAGGCATATGCAGAAATGACAGTGAAATCAGTGGCTAACATCGCCCAGAATTCCATTCCATCTTCTGCTACTTCGGCATATCCATATAATTGACCCAAGGTAGCGACAACATTTTCTTTAGCGACAAGTCCCATAATCGTAGCGATAGCTGATTGCCAAGTTCCAAAGCCTAAAGGGGCAAAGAACCAGGCAAAGCTTTTTCCAATTATTGCCATGACAGAGCTGTTGATATCATCTACCATTGTAAAGCTTCCTTGGACAAATCCAAAGCTTGTAGTAAACCAAATTAAAATAGTTGATAGTAATACAACACTTCCAGCTTTTTTTACAAAAGAGAATCCACGATCCCACATATTTCTTAAAACATTTGTAGCGACTGGCATATGATAAGCGGGTAATTCCATTACAAATGGGGCAGGATCTCCGACAAATAGTTTCGTTTTCTTTAGGATGATACCAGATACAATAATGGCTCCAATTCCTAAGAAATAAGCACTTGGAGCTACCCAACTCGCTCCACCAAAGAAGGCTCCAGCAATTAAGGCGATAATCGGAAGTTTAGCACTACATGGAATAAAGGTAGTCGTAATGATTGTCATACGACGATCTTTTTCACTTTCAATCGTACGAGAAGCCATAATCCCTGGTACTCCACATCCTGTCCCAATTAAAATTGGAATGAAGGATTTTCCTGATAAACCAAATTTACAAAATAAACGATCCATAATAAAGGCAATACGTGCCATATATCCACAATCTTCTAAAATAGCTAGAAAACCAAATAAGACAAACATTTGTGGGACGAATCCGATTACGGCACCAACTCCTGCAACAATTCCATCGAGAATCAATGATTGAAGCCAATCCGCACATTCTACCGCAACTAAGAAGGTCTCAATCATCGGAGGAATGATTTCCCCAAATAAGACATCATTGGTCCAATCTGTGACAAGTGTTCCAACGGTTGATACCGAAATATAGTAAACTAACCACATAATCAAGGCAAAAATAGGTAATGCTAAAATACGGTTGGTTAAAATTTTATCAATTTTATCAGAGGTAGATAACAATCCTTTTTGACCACGTACATAGCATTTACTTACTAAATCAGTAATATAGTTATAACGTGCATTTGTGATGATACTTTCACAATCATCATCAAAGGCTTTTTCACTTGCGACGATGAAAGATTCCACATTAGGAAAGGAAGCATCAATCAGCTTTGCATCACGTTCATACATTTTTACGGCATAAAACATTTTTTGTTGCGGTGGGATATGCGATGGTAAGCGATCCACAATCATATTTAAGCTTTTTAATAAAGAACCATCAAATACTTGAATCGAACGAAAAGCTTTATGACGAGCACGGTCAACGGCATGCATTAAGTCTTCGATATTTTTATTACGAAGGGCCGAAATTCCTACTACTTCGCAACCTAGTAAAGCTGATAGCTTTGCAAAGTCAATTTTGTCATTTCGTTTTTCCACAATATCTAGCATATTAATCGCCACCACGGTTGGAATACCTAATTCTAATAATTGGGTGGTTAGGTATAAGTTTCGTTCGATATTACTTCCATCGACAATGTTTAAAATGACATCTACTTTTTCGGTTAATAGAAAAGTACGTGATACCACTTCTTCTAGTGTATATGGCGATAATGAGTAAATACCTGGTAAATCAATGATGGAAATGTTTTTATCATCTTTATATTTACCTTCTTTTTTTTCAACGGTAACCCCTGGCCAGTTTCCCACAAATTGATGCGAACCTGTTAAGGCATTAAATAGTGTTGTTTTTCCACTATTGGGATTACCAGCTAACGCAATATTTAAGTTCATGATAATCTCCTTTCATAAAATTCGCTCAGACAAGAATCTGAGCGAGAAATTAATCTTACATTACTTCAATTAAAGCAGCATCTGCTTTACGTAAAGATAGTTCATAGTTTCGTACATTAATTTCAATAGGATCCCCTAGTGGTGCAACCTTCACAACACGAATATTCACACCTTTGGTAATTCCCATATCCATAATACGACGTTTTAATGGTCCTTGCCCATTGATTTTTGTAACAATTGCACTATTTCCAATTTTTACATCTTTTAATGTCATATGTAACCTCCTTACGTTATTATATTTGAATCTTTTTTGATTTATGTTATTTTTATAAATTAGTATATACTAACTTATAATTAATATAATGTATGGTGAAAAGTTTGTCAAGTATAACAATTGTCACTTTGCGTTTTATGAATACATATGCTATACTAAATTGACAATTGCCTCCTTAGTTAAATGGATATAACAAGCCCCTCCTAAGGGCTAATTGTGAGTTCGATTCTCGCAGGGGGTGCCATAAAAAAAGTGAACGATTCATACGAATCGTTCTTTTTGTTTAGGTTAGATTAGATTTCATTCATTGCTTTTTTGAATTGGAAAGCAAATAAAATGGTAGTAAAGGTTACCGCAATGATATCCGCAACAGGTTCGGCCATATAAACTCCCATCGTTTGATTTGAAACTAGATGAGGCATAATGTAGATTAGAGGGAGTAGTAAGACAAATTTTCTTACCACAGCCACAACAATAGAGTTTAATGCTTTTCCAAGTGCGGTGAAGGTCATTTGACAGGCAATTTGAATTCCAAATAAACAGACACCACCTAAATAAATTCTTAGCATTGGAGCACTAAAGTTGATTAAGGCTTGATCAGGAGTAAAGATTCCAACAAATAAGTGAGGGAAGAGCATGACTGCAGACCATAAAGTGAGTGAATAGGTCAAGCATGTAGTAATAAGTAAACGTACTGTTTTCTTAACACGTCCAACATTTTTGGCACCATAGTTATAGCTTGTGATTGGTTGTGCACCTTGGGCGATTCCTTGTAAAGGTAACATCGCAAATTGCATAACACTAACCATGATAGTCATTGCCCCTACCGCAATGTCACCACCATAATGAAGTAATGAAGCATTAAAACAAATAGAAATAATGCTTTCGCTTGCTTGCATAATAAAGGCAGCACTACCTAAGGCAATACAAGGTAGAATAATGGAAGCTTGTAGTCTCATATCTTGTTTACGAAGCTTAAGTCGCGTCTTTTTACCACAAAGAAAAGAAATGATCCATATACAGCTCATCGCTTGCGATAAAATTGTCGCAAGAGCAGCACCTTTCACGCCCATCCCTAAACCAAAAATAAACAATGGATCAAGGACAATGTTGCATATCGCTCCAATTAAGACTGATATCATCGAAATAGTTGTGAAACCTTGTGCAGTAATAAAAGTATTCATCCCTAGCGTCATTTGCACAAATAAAGTACCTAATGCATAGATACTCATATATTGTGTGGCATAGGAAATGGTATTTTCACTTGCCCCAAAAGCAAGTAATAAATCTTCATTCCAAATGATTAAGATAAATGTTAATACAAAAGACACAATCATTTGTAAGCTAAAACAGTTTCCTAAGGTTTTTTGGGCAGAGCCTAAATCTTGTTTACCCATAAAGATAGAAGCTCTTGGAGCACCACCAGCACTGACTAAGGCTGCAAAGGCTGACACTAGCATAATCAGAGGCATACATACACCTACACCAGTTAAGGCTAAACTACCATCACCAGGCATATGTCCAATATAAATACGATCAATAATGTTATACAGCATGTTAATCAACTGTGCTATGACAGTTGGAATGGATAGCTTGAATAATAGTTTTCCAATTCGTTCTGTACCTAGAAACTCTTTATTAGTTGTCATAAAATCTTCCTTTCATTAAAATAGGTACATTATAATAATAGAAAACTTTTTCTGTCAAGCTCCATTACGAAACAAAATAAAAAAAAGGTTGACAAACAAGTTAACTTAGGTTAACATATATAACGGTTAGACAAGGGTAACTTGTGAAAGGTGGGATATTATGACATTAGCAGAAGCTAGTTTAAAAGAAACTTATGTTATCAAAGCAATTCATAGTGATGATGATGAATTAAAAGCATTTTTATTTTCTTTAGGATGCTATAGTGGAGAAGCTATTACTGTGATATCACGTCGTCGTAATAATTGTGTGATCGCATTAAAAGATGGACGTTATAATATTGACCAACAATTAGCCCAAGCAATTATTGTGGAATAAAGGTGTTTAGCACCTTTTCATTTAAAAGATAAGTTAGATGAAGTTAACAAAAAGGAGAAGGAAAAATGAGAATTGCATTAGCTGGAAATCCAAACAGTGGAAAAACAACATTATTTAATGCTATTACTGGAAGAAATGAACGTGTTGGAAACTGGGCGGGAGTAACTGTAGATAAAAAAGAATATAAAATTAAAAAACAATATACAAATGGTTTAGAAGATGTTTTAGCGATTGACTTACCAGGTGCTTATTCAATGTCACCATTTACTTCAGAAGAAAGTGTAACAAGTGAATATGTAAAGAATGAACAGCCTGATGTCATCATTAATATTGTCGATGTCACAAATTTAAGTCGTAGTTTGTTTTTCACAACGCAATTATTGGAATTAGGTATTCCTGTTGTAGTGGCATTAAATAAAAAAGATTTGAGTGAAAAGAAAGAAACACAAGTAAATGTGGAGTTATTATCACAAAAATTAGGTTGTCCAGTCATTGCGACAGTGGCAGAAAATAGTTCTGATGCTGGAGTAAAAGCAGTGGTGGCAAAAGCATTATCGTTAAAAGGAAGTAACCAAAGTGCACCATTTCAAGTAGATAGCTTGGATATTACCAACAAAGCAGCGGTAGAACAATCAGATCGTAAACGTTTTGCCTTTGTGAATGAAATTGTCAAACAAGTAGAAACACGTAAAGTTCTTACAAGTGATACGACATGGCAAGATAAATTAGATGATATTATTACGAATCCAATCATTGGATTAGCAATCTTTGCGTTGATTATTTATGGGGTCTTTATGATTTCACAACATGAAAGTGGTTTAGGGGTATGGCTAGCAGATGTATTAGTTGGATATATTGAGTCATTCCAAGCTTTTGTAGGGGCGTTAATCAGTGATGTACATCCATTTCTATATGCGTTACTTGTCGATGGTATCATTGGTGGAGTTGGTGCTGTAGTAGGATTCTTACCACTTGTTATGGTTATGTATTTCTTAATTGCTTTATTAGAAGATTGTGGATATATGGCACGTGCAACAGTAGTATTAGATCCGATTTTTAAACGTGTTGGTTTATCTGGTAAATCAGTAATTCCGATGGTAATTGGGACAGGTTGTGCTATTCCTGGAGTTATGGCATGTCGTACGATTCGTAATGAAAGAGAACGTCGTGCTACAGCAATGTTAACACCGTTTATGCCTTGTGGAGCGAAATTACCAGTTATTGCGTTATTCGCAGGAGTCTTCTTTTCAGATAGTTCTTGGGTTGGGCCATTAATGTATTTTGTAGGTATGGCACTTATTTTCTTTGGAGCATTATTAGTAAATAAAATTGCCGGACATAATGGTAAAAACTCATTCTTTATTATGGAATTACCTGAATACAAACTACCTAGCTTAAAAAGAGCTTGTATTTCAATGTTCTCACGTGGATGGTCATATATTGTGAAAGCAGGTACTGTTATCTTGGTTTGTAATACAGTTGTCCAAATTATGCAATCATTTAACTGGAGCTTAGAACTAGTAGCTGAAGGAATGGAATCTACTTCAATTTTAGCTTCTATTGCCAACCCATTTGCAATTGCCTTAATTCCATTAGGGTTTGGGGCATGGCAATTGGCAGCCGCTGCCATTACAGGATTTATCGCCAAGGAAAATGTGGTTGGTACGCTTGCGGTATGTTACTCATTGACAAACTTCATTGATGTAGAAGAATTAATTTTAACTTCTGGTGCGAACGAAGTTGCGGTGGCAATGGGACTTACTCAAGTCGCAGCCTTAGCTTATTTAATGTTTAACTTATTCACACCTCCTTGTTTTGCGGCATTAGGGGCGATGAACTCAGAAATTAATGATCGTAAATGGTTCTGGGGTGGAGTAGGACTACAATTTGCCACAGGATATTCTATTGCCTTTGTGGTATATCAAGTAGGAACATTCCTTACGACAGGAGCATTTGGTACAGGATTTATTCCAGGACTTATTGTTGTAGGTGCGATTGTAGGATATATTGTATATTTAATTAAAAAGGCTAAATAGGTACCATATGCTTTTAAAAGATATACTTGTAGTTATTATTCTAGGGATTATCTTAGGATTTGTAATTTCTTATATTATAAAAGAAAAAAAGAAAGGGACTGACAAAATGCTCACGCTGATAGTTCACTTCTCATTTATGAAAGCTTGTATAGGCTATTCCGTCAGCTAAGGATAACGA
>JAXJYR010000096.1:0-1809 GCA_036306885.1 Longicatena sp. | reverse complement strand
TTCCTTATGTTCCTTATGTTCCTTATGTTCTTTGTGTTCTTTATATTCTTTTTTATCTCCTTTATGGTGATGCTTATGGAAACCTTGATGTTCCTTATGCTCACGATGTCCATGTTCTTTATGTTCTTTTACTTCATGTTTATCCATAATAAATCCTTCCTATTTTAATTGTGACATTAATTGATCTAATAATAAGGGTAAATTAATGGAATGATTTAATTTATCCTTAGCCTGCATTAATGCCTCCAATATTATTCTTGCATCTGTTAATGAAATACTTCCTGTCTGTATTTCAGTTTGATACCATTCATCTACACACAGTGTATTTTTTTTCATTAAATCTTGATAATATAACGTTAAAAATTCAATCAAATATTGCATCACTTGTTTATGATGCTTTTTTAAATTAGTTGGAAATGCTTCAGTGATTAGAAATAAATGAGCATCATAAATACTCTGTTTCTTTAGCTTTAACATTTCTTTCCATAAATATAAGCTATGTTGATACACCTCATCTTCTTGCATTTCTATCATCCGTTGACTTTGATGATATAAGTTCGCAAGTAAATAAGCATCTAATGGTTCTAATTGCATTTTTACACTATCATAACGATCTTTTAATCCAATACTACGAAACGGAATTAATTGACATCTTGATACAATCGTTGGCAACACACGATCCATTTGTTCACTGATTAAGATTGCGGTAATATCACTACTGCTTGGTTCTTCTAAAAATTTTAATAATGAGTTTAATGCTTCGGTTGTACTATTTTCAACCGCATTAATAATATAAATTTTCTTTCCTTTTTCTAATGCTGTTTTAGAAAATTGTTCTTGTAAAGATAAAATATCTTTCTTTTTAATCGATGTCATACTTCCATCAATATAAAGGACATCGTGATATTGTTGATGCTGAATTCTTTGGCATATTGCACATGTTCCACACGCAAAAGGATCGCCATGTTCACAAACTAAGCTTTGCGCAAACAATGTAGCGATTTTCAACTTACCGCTCCCCTTAGGTCCATGAAACAAATAAGCATGGGCGATGCGACTACGATCTATCGCATTTTTTAGTGTTTGATATGCCAATGGTTGAAACTTTTTAAATTCATTCTTCATATGCTTTTACCAATTGGTTAATCACATGCATTGTATCCTGATATACTTTTTCTACTTCTTGCGATGCATCAATCACATGAATACGATCTTGATAGCTTTTTAATACTTCATCGTATCCTTGCGCAACTTTAATATGGAAGTCCATTGATTCTTGGTCCATACGATCCATTGCCCCACGTGCTTGCACACGTGATAATCCTGTTTCTAAATCCACTTTTAGAAATAATGTTAAATCAGGCATATGTCCTTTTACTGCGAATTGATTTAATTCATAGATTTCAGAAATACCTAATCCTCTTGCACTTCCTTGATATGCTAAAGAGCTATCAATAAAACGATCACAAATCACAATTTTATGTTCTGCTAAAGCTGGTAATACTTTTTGCACTAAATGTTGACGACGTGCTGCAGCATACAACATAGCTTCACACATTGGATCCATTTCGGTGTATTCTGGATTTAAAATAATAGAACGAATATCCTCCGCAATACGAATTCCACCAGGTTCTCTTGTATATACTACATCATAACCTAATTCTTGTAGTGTACCTACTACTAAATTCGCAATGGTTGTCTTTCCACTTCCATCATTTCCTTCAAATGTAATAAATAATCCTTTTTTCATGATAACACCCCTCATCAATCTTATATATTATATCAAAGATTTCTATATACTTCTATAAT
>JAXJYR010000095.1:0-10605 GCA_036306885.1 Longicatena sp. | reverse complement strand
GAGTTAACCGTTTCTCCAACGCGCCATCGCTTAACGCTCATATATAATACCATGCTTTATTTTGAAATGCAAGTACTTTTTTTAAAAATATTGAAATTTTTTTTAAAAAGCAGTAACATATAAAAAAAAGGGAGTTGTTAATATGGATTATGCAAAAGAATCATTGAAATTACATGAACAATGGCAAGGTAAGTTAGATATACAACCTAAAATGAGTATCTTAACAAGAGATGATTTATCATTAGCTTATACTCCAGGAGTTGCACAGCCTTGTTTAGAAATTCAAAAGGATCTTAATAAAAGCTTTACTTTAACAGGTAGAGGAAATTGCGTAGCTGTCATTACCGATGGAAGTGCAGTTTTAGGTTTAGGGAATATTGGACCAGAAGCTGGTATGCCAGTAATGGAAGGGAAATGTGTCTTATTTAAAGCCTTTGGAGATGTAAATGCTATTCCTTTATGTGTACGTAGTCAAGATGTCGATGAAATCGTACGTACCATTTCGTTATTAGCAGGAAGCTTTGGTGGGATTAATTTAGAAGATATTTCAGCACCACGCTGTTTTGAAATTGAAAAGCGTTTAAAAGAAGTTTGTGATATTCCAATCTTTCATGATGATCAACATGGTACAGCAATTGTGGTTGCGGCAGCCTTAATGAATGCTTTAAAAGTAGTTGACAAACAAATGGGACAAATTAAAATTGTCATCAATGGGGCAGGAAGTGCAGGGTGTGCGATTGCTAAGTTATTATTAGATATGCAATTTGGTCATATTATTTTATGTGATAAAAAAGGAATTCTGCAATTAGAAGATGACTTAACTATGATGCAAAGAGAAATCGTAACCTTAAGTCCACCATGTATTGAAGGAAGCTTAGCGAATGCGATGAAAGATGCTGATGTCTTTATTGGTGTTAGTGCTCCTAATGTTGTAAGTAAGGAAATGGTTGCGTCAATGGCTACAAAAGCAATTGTCTTTCCTATGGCCAATCCTAATCCCGAAATCACGCGTGATGATGCTTTAGCTGCAGGTGCGATGGTAGTAGGGACAGGAAGAAGTGATGTTCCAAATCAAATCAATAATGTATTAGCCTTCCCAGGCATTTTTAAAGGTGCATTGGCAGTACGTGCAAGTGATATTAATGAAGCAATGAAGCATGCTGCAGCCAAAGCCATCGCCAGTATGGTGAGTGATGAACAATTATCAAAGGATTATATTATTCCAAGTGCTTTAAATAAAGAAGTAGCTAGTCTTGTAGCAAATGCAGTCGCAATGGCAGCAAAAGAAAGTGGTGTCGCCCGCATATAAAAAAGGATTCACACGAACAATGTCATTAAGTTAGTACTGAAATAACGAAGAAGAGTCAATTAAAATTGAAAACTGACCCTTCTTTTTTTTGTAAATATTGTTGACAACAAAATAAAAATGTGCGGCCTATTATTTATTATAATCAATAAATAATAGGCCAATTGTTTATAGATGTACATTTTGGAGGTATAAACTATGAACAATTCAAAACATTTTCGAAAAGTATTAAATAAGGCGATTTCGGTTGTTTCTAATTCGCCATCTCTATATGTTTTTAATCCAGAAACTGATTTTACTAGAGATAGATTACTGACATTTGAAACGGTAATTAAGAATATCATATGTATGGAATCAGGTTCTTTAAAAGATGAATTATTAAAATTAAACAACTATTCTCTTTCAACACCAACTGCATCAGCTTTTGTTCAAGCAAGAAGTAAAATTAAACATGATGCATTCATCTCAATTTTCAACATATTCAATCAAAAATCACAAAATATAAAAACATGTAAAGGATACCGTTTATTAGCTATAGATGGAAGTGTACTTCCTATTGATAATTCAATTCCTGATAAAGATACTACGATGTTAAAATTCAATCAATCAAACAAAACTTATTCTGCATTTCATATTAATGCCAGCTATGATTTATTAGAATATACATATGATGATATACTTATTCAAGGTCAAGCTAAAATGGACGAGAATGGTGCTTTTTGTCAACTTGTAGATCGCTATAAAGGAAATAAAGCAATATTTATTTGTGATCGATGTTATGAATCTATAAATGGTTTTGAGCATGTTGCACACTCTGGGAATAAATATTTAATTCGTGTAAAAGATATTCATTCAAAAACAAGTGTCACAAAAAGTTTCGGACCTTTTCCTGATGAGGAGTTTGATACAGATGTATCTCGTTTTTTGACACGCAGATACACAAATTATATTAAAAATCATCCTGAAACATACAAATATATGCCACAAAATCAGAGATTTGATTATTTTGATGAAGATACTAATATACCTTATGAATTTCATACAAGAATTGTTAGATTTAAGATTACTGATAATACATATGAATGCATTATGACAAATCTTAGTCGAGATGATTTTTCTATAGAAGATATTAAAGAACTCTACCATAAACGTTGGGGTATTGAAACATCTTTTAGAGAGTTAAAATATGCAATTGGGTTAAATGCTTTGCATAGTAAAAAAAGAGAATTAATCAAGCAAGAAATATATGCTCGAGTTATTCTCTACAATTTTTCGCAGCGAGTCATTCAAAATATTAAACTAAAAAAACATAAAAGAAAATATGTATATCAAGTAAATTTTACTCGTGCATTTCATATATTAAGGGAATTCTTAAGAAAAAAGAGCGGTAAACCGCTCAATCCTGAAATGTTAATCGCAAATGAAATATTACCTATACGACCAAATAGAAGCAATATTCGTAATTTAAAACCCAAAAATGTAGTATGTTTTAATTACAGGTTTGATTAACATATGTATTATATATCATAACAATGTGGTTTTGTACTACATTTTTTCATAATGCCTTAAAATGAAAAACAGGAGCTAATTTCACTGTTTGATTTATAGCTCCTGTTAAATTTATTACACTAACTTAATGACATTGAGAGACAACTCTCATTTTTTTTATCCTTTTTTGGCGTTTGCTTTGGCTTCAAAACGATCTTGTACGACAATAAAACGATCATGAGTTGCACGACCGATAATATCTTTTTCGTCACGGGCAATAATTTCAAAGCTAACTTTTTTTCCTTTTACGGCTGTAATTGTCGCTTCTACAAACACCTTCATATCAACTGGTGTCGCAGCATCGTGAGAAGTGTTAATCATAATTCCAACACTTGTTTCTCCTTCATCTAAAAAAGGATTTAAGGCACTACATGCACAGTGCTCCATTGCCGCAACCATCATTGGTGTAGCATAAACACTTACACTTCCGCTACCAACATTACAAGCTAGTTGTGAAGAAGAAACAACAAGCTCTTCTTTTGCCATTGTATGTAATTGAATTTCTTTCATAAGAATCCTCCTTTAAGTGAACTTATTATATCATAAAATCGTAACGATAATCCATACTAGTTAAGGGAGTGATATGATGTTTTACTATAATGAATCATCGACAAAACTAAAAAATAATATAACAATATACCAAGAACTGTTAGAACCAGCTTTTTCTTTACTACAATTGTATTTTCTGCATACCTTTAAAATTCGAAATAATCAATCTAAACAATTATTTATGCGAATGTTTGTGAGTCAATTAAATGCATATGAAATGATAGGTGATTTACAAAAAGAATGTATTGATGAAATGAATGAACATCGCACGATGACCTATGTAATCGGAAATAGTGATGCAGAGAATCGATACTATAGTGATTTTTGTGGTTTGTTAATGGATTTAAGAAATAAAGAAAAACAGTTGATAAAACAATTAAATCCAATGTTAGTAAAGGATGAATCGCTAAAGGAATATTTATCTTATCACCAACAATGTTTATATACGATTCAGTATTTATTAAAAGAAATGACAAATGAAGATGGTAGTAAGTGTTTTGATGAGATGGAAGGGAATTATTTTGATCCATTTGTGCCCTATTTTGAGAATAAAGTAAAAAAATAAAAAAAAGACTTGAAAGTGATAAGAAACTGTGTTATTATATACGAGCGTTAAAGCTATGCCTTAATAGCTCAGTTGGTAGAGCAACCGGCTGTTAACCGGTAGGTCACAAGTTCGAGTCTTGTTTAAGGCGCCATGAAACGTATAAAGCAGAGAAATCTGCTTTTTTATTTTTAATATTATGTTATAATAGTTGTCATATGAATTAAAAAGGGAAAGGAACTCATGATACCATCATGATAGGAATGATTATGAATAAGCAAAAAGAGTTAATTATGCGTCTTAGTGACGCCTTTGGTCCAAGTGGGATGGAAGATGAAGTGGTAGCGATTGCCAAGGAAGAATTATCAGATTTTCATGTAAAAGAAGATCGCATGCGTAATCTTTATATTGAACCGCAAGACAAACAAAATGGGGTAAATATTTTATTAGATGCACATATGGATGAAGTTGGTTTTATTATTCAAGCTATTAAACCAAATGGAATGTTACGTTTTTTAACATTAGGAAGTATTGCGCCACAAAATATTGTCGGAAGTAAAATTTGGATTAAAAACTTAAAAGGTGATATGGTAGAGGCTATTTGTGTAAGTAAGCCACCACACTTTATGAGTGATGCAGAGAAGAATAAACCACTTACGATTGATGATTTATTATTAGATGTAGGGGCTTCTAGTAAAGAAGAGGTAGAACAAGATTTCTATATTGGAATTGGGGCTTTTGGAGTACCAGCGACAACTTGTAGCTATCATGAAGCTAAAGCTATTTTTATGGGAAAAGCTTTTGATGATCGTATTGGTTGTGCAGCAGTAATTCAAACTTTAAAAGAGTTACCACAAACCATTAACTATGTTCATGCGACTTTAACTTCACAAGAAGAAGTAGGGACAAGAGGAATGACATGTGCAATTCATAATACGAATGCCGATATTGCGATTTGTTTTGAAGGATGTCCTGCCGATGATAGCTTTAGTGAACCTTATATGATTCAAACAGCGTTAAAAAAAGGACCAATGTTACGTCATTTTGATGTTTCCATGATTACAAGTCCACGTTTTCAACGTTATGCCCTAGATTTAGCTAAAAAATTAAATATTCCTGTACAAGAAAGTGTGCGTAAGGGTGGGGGTACAAATGGGCGTCAATTACATACTGCCTACTTTGGAATTCCAACGATTGTAATTGGGATTCCAGTACGTTATGCACATAGTGGAATTGGTATTATGGCATATGAAGATTATCGTAATGCGATAGCATTAGCGAAAGCCATTATTCAAGATATTACAGTTGAAATTTCAGATTCATTTTAATAATAGAAAGTGTTGTGTGTTAGATGCATAACACTTTTTTTGGTTGTATCTGCTACATCGCAATGGTAAAATAAAGAGAAGGAAGCGATAGAATGAAAGAACAAATTAAACAATATGTAAAGGAATTATTACCTGAAATTATGGAAATTAATGAATATTTATTTAACCATCCAGAATTAGGGGGAGAAGAATATTTATCCAGTCAATATTTGTGTGATGTATTACAAAAACATGACTTTCAGGTGCAATATCCATATGGGAATTTAGCGACAGCTTTTCGAGGAGAGTTTGTTTGTGGACCAGGTAAGAAAATTGCGGTCTTAGCAGAATATGATGCTTTACCAGGTTATGAGGGTGGAAACGCCCATGCTTGTGGACATAATTGGATCAGTGCGACCTGTGTAGGTGCGGTATTAGCGTTGAAAAAGTTTGCGTCTGATTTAAATGGAAGCTTGGTTGTGATTGGAACACCGGCGGAGGAGACAACGGGAGGAAAAATCGATTTATTAAAGGCCCATGCTTTTGGTGATATTGATGCCGTACTACAGCTTCATTTGAGTAATGAAAATAATATTAATGTGACTACGCTCGCAATGGACTCGATTCAATTTGATTTTTATGGAGTAGCTGCCCATGCGGCTGGAGCACCACATAAAGGAATTAATGCCTTAGATGCAGTCCAACTAATGTTTGCAGGAGTAAATGCCTTACGTGGTGTCATTCAAGATGATGCAAGGATTGCAGGAATTATTACTGCTGGAGGAAGTGCATGTAATATCATTGTCGATCATGCAGCTTGTCAATTTTATATTCGCGCCAAAGAAAGAGCCTATGTGAATGAATTAAGTCAAAGAATGATTGAAATTGCCCAAGGGGCATCAATGATGACAAGAGCCAAGCTGAAATATCATTATTTTGAAAATTCCTTTGATGAATTAAAATACGATGAAACCTTAAGAACACTATTAAAAACCAACCTAAATGCTTTAGGAGTTCATGATTTTGTCCACAATCCTAACGGCGGTTCTAGTGATATTGGAAATGTATCGCAAGTAATTCCTACCGTATATTGTGAACTAGACACATTAGCTCGTCCAGCGGTATATGCACATCAAAAAGAATTTTTAGACCATGTCCATGGCGATGCTGCCCAAGAAACCTTATATATTGGAAGTGCAGCCCTAGCTATGACCATTTATGATTTATTAAAAAAGGAAGTGAACGAATGAAAAAAATATTTTTATTAATGCTATGTATCTTTTTATGCGGATGTAGTGGTTATCAACGTGATGATAGACCTGGTTCCATTGAGGTGATTTCAGTTGCGGAAATGGAAGAAAAAATGGCGCAAAAAGAAACCTTTGTCATCCTATATACGCAAAGCTGGTGTTCACATTGTGAAGAATTAAAAGATATGTTAGATATTTATTTACCAGCTCACCATGTTACAGTATACGATGTGATTATTGATAAAGATCCAGTGGATGACAAAAAGGGCAATTTAAAGAAAATTCAAACCTTATTTCCAACAATGGACAATACCCCAGCGTTATATTATGTCGTAGATGGACAAATTGAAAATCAATTAGAAACAGGTGATGATGGAATTACCAAAGATAAATTTGATGCATGGGTACAACGATACCGTATAGATGAGGTGAAAAAACATGATTCGTAATATTATTCATGATCCAATGTTGCTAGCTAGAGTAAGTGCTCCTAGTGATGATCAAGATGGACAACTAATTCAAGATTTAAAAGATACTTTAAATCATAATCGTGAAGTTTGTGTAGGAATGGCTGCGAATATGATTGGAGTATTTAAATGCGTCATTGCCTTGATTGAACCAAATGGGAATATCTTAGTTATGCGCAATCCTAAAATTATGAGTGCTAAACAGCCATACCAAGCGGTAGAAGGTTGTCTATCACTTCCAGGAGAACGTGAAACAACACGTTATAAACAAATTAAAGTGTCTTGGCAGGACGAACAAGGGAAGCCTAAAATTAAAACTTTTAAAGGTTTCGATGCCCAAATTATTCAACATGAAATTGATCATTGTAATGGGATTCTCATTTAATTATGATACTACATTATTTTAAATTAATGTGGCATGATAAAAGCTTTCAAAAAACCGTATTAACAATCGCCCTCCCTTTGATGCTCCAACAATTGATTGTCTCTAGTGTCAATTTAATTGATAACTTAATGGTCGGTCAATTAGGCGATGTTGCGTTAAGCGCAGTATCAATGGCCAATCGTTATTATATGATTGTCTGGGCAGGAGTAAATGGAATGATTGCCAGTGGTGTCATTTACTTGTCACAATATAAAGGTGCGAATGATCCGAACCATATGCAACAATCCTATCGTTTTATGCTTGTGTCATCTTATTTGTTATGCATGATTCTCTTTGCGATAGCTTTCTTTTTTCCTGATAAAGTAATTGGTTTTTTTATCAATGATGCATTTGTTATCCAAGAAGGATCTATCTATTTAAGAATTGCGGCGATTTCTTACTTACCATCGGTATTATCCTTAGCCATTGCAAGTTCTTTAAGAGCGTTAGGAGAAACCAAAAAAACACTTTATGTATCGATGATATCCGTTTTTACCAATGCCATCTTTAACTATCTATTAATCTTTGGATTATTGATGTTTCCTGCCTTAGGTGTAGCAGGAGCTGCCATAGCGACATTAATCGCGCGTATTTTAGAGATGTTCATCTATATGTATTTATTACATCAAAGTGATATGCCGTTTAAGACAAAGCTAATTGATATCTTTCGTTTTGAAAAAGAATTAGCCAAACGGATTACGATCCGTGCGATTCCCCTTTGTGTAAATGAAGTGCTTTGGGCTTTTGGAATGTCGGCCTTAGTCAAATGTTATTCGATAAGAGGTTTGGTAGTGAATACTGCCTATAGTATCTCTAGTACGATTGCCGATTTATTCTTTGTCTTATTTGGAGGAATGGCCACTGCAGCGACGGTATTAATTGGAACGCCATTAGGAGCGAACCAATTAGAAGAAGCCAAAGAAAATGCTTATAAATTATTATGCTTTTCATTGATACTCGCATTGATTATTATCATATTAATGTTTCTAGCATCATTTATTGTCCCATACTTCTACAATGTCAGTGTGGAGGCACAGCATTTATCAGCGAATTTTTTACGGGTTATCGCTATGTTCTTTGGTTTATTGATGTTTAATACATCCATCTACTTCATCTTACGTACTGGCGGAGATACCAAATCAACCTTATTTATGGATTCAGGCTTTATGTGGAGTTTATGTATACCAATTGTAGCTTTTTTAGCTTACCAAACCACATTACCAGTGTTATTGGTTTATGCCTTTGGACAAGGGGTTGATATTATTAAAGCTTTTTTATCTTACCATTTATTAAAAAAAGAAAAATGGTTAGTTAACCTTACCATATAAAAAAGAAGTTCACTTCACTGAACTTCTTTTTTAATATTTACGAAAACGATAACCTCTTGCCCATACCGTTTCAATATATTTAGGAATCGATGCATCAACACTTAATTTATCACGAATACGATTAATATGAACAGTTACAGTGTTAATATCCCCAAAAGCACTTTGGTCCCAAATACGTTCAAATAATTCTTGTTTCGAAAATACGATGTTAGGATGAGTCGCAAAAAAGACTAATAATTCATATTCTTTATTCGGAAAGAAAACAGGTTCTTCCTTAATAAATACTTCGTGCGATTTCAAATCAATTCTCAAGTATGGAAATACTAGCATATGTTCATTTTTAGGCTTAGTTAGACGTTCATAATTGGCAATTTGAGCTTTGATACGTGCAACTAATTCATGAGGATGAAAAGGCTTCACAATATAATCATTCGCACCACAACCTAAACCTTTAATTTTATCAATTTCATTTTGTTTGGCACTAACAAATAAAATCGGAATATTTGTATATTCACGTAAAGTTGAACAAATCGCAAAACCATCCTTTTGCGGTAACATAATGTCTAATAAAACTAAATCAAAATGTTCTTGTTTGGCTAATTGTTCACCCTGATGAGCATTTAACGCAATCACTGCACTCATACCACTTGCCTCAATATAATCACGTTGTAAAGATGCGATATCTAAATCATCTTCAATAATTAGAATCCTCTTCATAAAAATTCTCCTTCTTTATACACCAAATAATATTTAATCCATGAGGTTGATTGATTTTCGCATGGATACTTCCATTATAATGACGAATCAATTCATTGACAATTGATAAGCCCAAACCATGGCCTTTAATCGTTGAACTACGCGCTTTATCACTACGATAAAAACTGGTAAATAAATCATCTAATTCAGCTTCACTTACACCTATACCATCATCGCTAAAAGAAACCATGATATCATCATTTTGTTGCGATAATGATACTAAGACATTAACATATTCATGCTTGCGATATTTGTCAGAATTTGAAATTAAATTGTCAAAAATGCGAGTTAAATGTTTAGGATCCATATGAATGATAAAGGAATCATCAGAAGTAGTAAATTCAAAGTTGATTTTATGACTTTGAAAGTAAAACTTTTTATCAAAAGCCCACTCTTGAATAAATTCTACTAAATTAAAAGTGACATCATCATAACGCTCTTTATCTAAGCTTAATGTCGAATATAAGAATAAATCTTGAATTAATTGATGCATCTTCGTACTGTTTGATAATATCGTTTGTAACGCTTCTTCTTGTTTGATAGGATCATCATATAAATGATCTAATAATGAATTAATATAACCATTAATAACGGTAAGAGGCGTATTTAGATCATGGGCGATGCGGGTTAATAATTCAATACGATTTTGTTCATATTGAGCTTGTAAATTAGCATTTGCTAATAATTGTAGACGCATTTCTTCAAAACTTTCACTTAACTCTAAAATTTCTCCTTCACCTTGAATCGGAATGGGAGTTTCTAAACGATTTAAACCAATTTCTTGGGTTGCCTGATGTAGTTCTTTTAGGGGTTGAATCATGGAACGAGATAAACGCCGACTCACAAAAATACCTACCGAAATAAATAAGAGAATTAATAATCCACATACAACAACAATACATAATATCAATTGCGATTTTAATGATTGCCATTGAATATCATTTTGAATACTCCAACGAACATCATCAGAAGCGACCCAAAAGCTATATTCATCATTGCCTTGATAGAGTACACTATGGTAGGAAAAGCCTTTTTCATTCCATAATTGAAAAGGTTCTTTACTACTAGGAATATATCCGATTTTTTCTATCATCTACATATTTTTTTCGACCGTTGTTTGTTCACT
>JAXJYR010000094.1:0-18129 GCA_036306885.1 Longicatena sp. | reverse complement strand
GAATGAATTACGCGGTAGTGTGGCTCGTATTCGTGCATATACAACAGAAAAACCACTTTCCATTCCACTTAGAAATTTAAAAACATTAATCAAAGAAGTTAATACTTTTATTCAAAGTGAAAATTTTAAATTTTTAAGTGATATTACAGCACAAACAATAAAGGACTTAAATGATGAAGCTTTAGTGGTAGCCAATGATTCAACTTTAAGCGATACTGATTACCAACAAGCATTTAGCGCTTTAGATATGAGCTTTACATCGGTTCAAGCAGAAGTTTCAGAAGCAAGAGAAGCAAAAGATTTATATGCTGTTAAAGTAAATGAAGTAAATGAGTGGGTAAATGGTGAAGATGGTAATTTATTAAAAGCTAAGGAATATTCAACGATTTTAAGTGCAATTTATCACGCCTATGATGTTTTAAATGAAAACCAACTAAAAGAATTATATGAGGTGGAAATGACTGCACTGAATCATGCATGGGAAATAGCAAAAGAAATCGTAGCTCATCGCAAAGAGTTAATCACTACATTAAGTGATTCTATTCAAACATTACAGGATATTTTAGATGGAACTGATGTTGGATATTTTAGTACAACCCGTGCAAACGAAGCAAAAAGTTTAATTTCACAAGGTCAAAGCTTATTAATTGACGCTGATGATGTGGCGATGGAACGTATCCAAAAATCAATCACTTCTAAAATGAATCAAATAAATAATGAAATTACACAAGCAAAAGTCAAACAAGAGGAGCTTAATAATTTATTTGATGAAGTAAATCAATTCATGATGATAAATGATACATATTTATTAACAGAACAAAAAAATCAATTAGATGAAATCAAGTTATTGTATGCAGATATTGTGGCACAAAACAATATCGTTAGTGTTTATCAAGAAGCATATGATGTAATGAATTCTACTTATCGTGAAATTGAAACAGATGTATTAGCAAGAAAAGAAGAACATGAAAAAGCGCTTGAAGAAGTATTAATTCGTTTACATAATGGTATTTCTTTATATGAAGAAAGTGATTTATCAATTTATACAGAAGAATCATCACTTCGTTATAGCAATGCTTATCATGCGGCTATGGATGCATTCAATAGTGAATCAAACGATGTCGAATACTTAAATAAAGCAGCAAATGATTTAGCTCAAGCATATGAACAATTAGAGCTATTATTGGTAGCACCATTACGTGTTGAAAACATTGTAGCAATCAATACGAACTATAAAACAATTACCTTAACATGGAATACAAGTGAGAAAGCGACGGTTTATGACGTATATCGTAAAGCATATGATAGCGATGAATTCAAGCTTTACAAAACGGTAACAGACACTACAGTAGATGTAACTGGTGTCATGACGGGGAAAACATATGCGTTCTATGTTGTAGCGAAAAATGAAGCTGGTGTTTCAGAAGCTAGTGAAATCGTAACTCAAGCAACGACTTTACAAGGTAAAGTAACATTAAATATTGAAAAAGTATCAACAGCGAAATTTAAGTTAAGCTGGAATGCGATTGATGGAGCAACTCGTTACATTGTATATCGTAAACGTAATGATGACAAAATGAAAAAAGTGCTTACCCTAGGTGCAAAAGATTTAGAATATACGACCGCTGAATTACCATTTGGGGAGTACCGCTTTATCTTAAAAGCAGGACGTTATGATTCAACTGATCGTGTGATGACAGATTCAAGTAACACGGTAACAGGAAGTGTGGAAGAACTTGCGCCAGCTGTAACATTAAAAGCTGGAAGTAAATCAATCAAAGCTTCATGGGGTAAAATGGAAGGTGTAACTCACTATCAAGTATATCGAGCAACAAGTGATAATGGGAAATACACGAAATTAATCACAACGACTGAGACAAGCTATACCGCGAAATCTTTAAGTAAAGGTAAAAAATACTTCTTTAAAGTACGTGGTTATAAACAATATAAATCAGGCGATGATGTGAAGTACGTTGTGTATACTCCATATTCAAGTGTTGTCTCTGCAATCGCAAAATAAATTTACCGGATAAGAAGAGGTTTGATATTGTCATGGTGTCAAACCTTTTTTTGATGTTTTATCATAGTATCTAATGTAATCATCATGTTTATGGTATAATGAAAACGTAAGTATAGAGAGGTGAACTTATGCATCAATGTAAAGTAAAAACTACAAATTCATCGAAAATAACGAATGATGAGTATCAAAGGGTGTATAAAGAAGTAAATGATGAAACCTTTTTTTATCCATTAAATAAAATATATCAACAATATGCACTTTCTAACATAAGTCAATTAGTCCTTCATCAGAAACAATTTGCAATTCCGATGAAACGTAATTTATTTCGCTTATTAGAAATAAAAGGCTCGATTCAAGGACAAAAGGTAAAATTCTTAATTGATACGGGTGCGCAAATTTCCGCAATCAGACCTCATTTACTACAAAAATTAAATCTAAAGAAATATCCATCATTAGAAGTTGAAGGTTTTGGTGGTACTAAATCACAATTAGAAACAGTAGTAGTTGAACAACTAGCATTTGGTGAAATTGAAGTAATAAATCATCCAATGGTTTTATTATCAGCTCAAACCTTTTCGTTAAAAATCGCTAATCTTGAACTTATCTCTTTTGATGCGATTTTAGGATGGGATATTTTATCACGAATTGATTTTGAATTAGATGATGTATCTCATACCTTTAAATGTATTCAGAATGAATATCGCTTTAAATATCCTAATTCAATCATTGGAAGCTTTCCTTTGATTATAGGAAGAAGACAAAATGAAGTAGTGAAGATTGGAATTGATACGGGAGCTTATTATGGGTGGATTTCCAAAAATTATTTAGCCAAGCACCAAATAGAAGGAATTGAAATTGAAACACTTAGCTATGGTGTTAATGGAAAAGAAAAAAATCAAACTCAACTAGTCCAAGACTTTGATGTATTATTAGATCGTGGCTATATCAAATTAAATGAATTGATACAAGGACCATGTGAAATGTTTACTCATTTTCACTATGATATGATTCTTGGGAATGAAATTTTTAAAGGTAGACGTATCCGTTTTATAAATAGTGCATCAATGGTATTATTTACTTAATGATTTTTTGAAAAAAATAATGTATAATAAATCATATGGAGAGGAAGTGTTTAAAATGAAATACTATGGACAATTCACAATGGCAAATGGAGAAGTTATTCCATTTGAATTATATCCTGATGAAGCGCCTATTACTGTAGATAACTTTGTGAAATTAATCAAAGAAGGTTACTACAACAACAAAACATTCCACCGTGTGATTTATGGATTTGTCTCACAAGGAGGATGTCCTTATGGAAATGGAACAGGAGATTTAGGTTATACAATTCCATGTGAAACTTTAAGAAATCCACACCGTCATGAAACAGGAAGTTTATCAATGGCACATCGCGGAAGAAATACAGGATGTTGTCAATTCTTCATTTGTCATGAACCACAACCACATTTAGATGGAGTACATACAGTATTTGGTAAAGTTACTGATAATATGAAAGCTGTACGTGCAATGCGTAATGGGGATATTATGACAAGTGTAGAAATTACGAAAGAAGAAGCTTAATGTTTAAAAATTTAGGACGTAGTCTTATCCCTTTATTTATCATTGTGATATCAGCCTTTTTATATCAAACGTTAACTCATTTTTTTGGCGATATCTTAATGGTTAGTCTTACATCACAATTTTTATTAGCAATTATTTTATTCTATTTTGGATATGTGATTAATGATCGTAAAATAAAAAAAGATGACAAAGATGCAACTAGCTCAGAACTTAGCAAAATTATTTCTGTTACCTTAGCAACCTTATTGATTTGTTTTCAAATGGAATGGTTATATATTTCAACAGTAGCTAAAGCATTTGATTTTCTAGGGATTAAAGGTCTATTTTACTCTTTATTATATATTTATTGTGGTTACTTATATAAATAATAAGAGGTTTTGTAATGTTTAAAGTAAAAGAAAAATGCCCATATTGTCAACATCAGTTTGAAACGAATATTTTTCGTTTTAATGCAACATTAAAATGTTCACATTGTCATAAAAAGATTTATATTGAAACGCGTACAGCGTTTTATATGATTCTATTAATTTTCTTTATGATGATTTCAACACAAATGAATAACGGAATTAAAGCATTATTACCAGGGATGCCAGATATTGTATATGTAGTCGTTCTGTTTGTGTTGATGCTAGGAGCAGTATTCGTATTGATGTTTGTTTCTTGTAAGTTATTTGGATTTACAAGTATCTATCGTATTCGTTCTGATGAATACTATACTAATGTTGTGAAAAGAGCTGATCAAAGAAGAATGGAAAAACAAGCAAATAAAAGAAATAAAAAGAAATAATGTTTTGTGCATTATTTCTTTTTTAATAGTAATTCAATTGGACATCCATTGTTTAGATGTTTTAAATATGTATTAGTACATTGATCAAAACGTTCAAATTGTTTTTTAGATTCTTCCACATTATCATATACCTTCCATCTTCCAATGTATTTACATTCTTTTTGTTCGATAAAACCACGAACATCTTCCACGGGATAGCCTAAAAATAAGCCGATTTCATGTGGAAAATCAAGATTTGCTTGTAGACGTTTCGCAAGCTGAGCGATACAATGCTGACAAGATAAACATTGATAACCATTGTCTTTTAAAATTTCTAAAATTTGTTGGTTTTTGAAATCGTTTTCTAATAAAGATTGGCGATATAAATATAATAAAGCACGATTTTGATGAAAACGTAAAGGTAAAATACATAAACCTTTTTTACGAAAGATTTGATTCCAATTACGTAATGTTTGCATAAATTTATTTTTATTTTCATATGAGCTTGTAAATAAACTTCCAGTTTTAATACCAGCTAAAGTTGGTGCACCATGTAATACCATTAATTGTTCAGACATTTTATCAACTCCTTAAAGTTAGCTTCATCTAACTATCTATAGTATATATATTTAGTAGGAATGTGTCAAGTAAAAAAACGAAGTAGTTTACTTCGTTTTCGTATAAGTATAAATTTGATAAAGTTTATTTGTCATTTTATTCGTATAGATAGATTTAAAAATAACTTGTTCAGATTTAGATAATTGTTGAATTTGATCTTCTTGACATAAATTCATTTGTGTTTGAAGCTTAATGAAAGCAGTTTCTAAAATGGTTCCATCATCCATTCCAAAAGTTGCGATAGCTTCTACGCTATTAATGGGATTTCTTTTCTTACTCATTTTTAAGGCGAAGGTTGAATAAGTATCTAAGATAATATCTAAGGTATCAAAGTGTTTTGATAATGCTTCAAATAATTGATTTAAAATATCTTTTGATAGATACATTGTTAAGCCTTCTAAAATAATGATTCCATGTTGATGGTAGGGAATACTGGTTAAGAATTCTGGTTTTGATACATCGCCTGCTAACATATGACAATTGTGGTCTTCACTAAAATATTTTTGACGTACTTCTATTACTTCTTTAAAATCAACATCATACCAAGGATGATTTAAGGATAAACGTTTTACACGACTATCTAACCCACAACCTAAATGTAAGATACAACTATCGCTTTGCAGTTTATTTTTGACAAATTTATCCATAGTAGCACTACGCATTGCCATATAGTAGGCAAGCCATTTTGATTTTGCCTTTCCTTTCAATTCAAAACCTTCTTGGTTCCAAATGTTTTCTGCACTTGGATCGTTTAGAATAATTCCTTTTTGTGATACATAAGCTTTTCCATATAAAGGAATATATAATGTTTTACTTTCGTTTTTCATATTATTTCGATTTTTGACGGACAATTTCAAAGCCAAAGATGGCAGCACTAGCCGCAGCCCCTAAAGCATTTTTAAATTCACTACGATATGGGATATATAAGTTTTGATCACTATGATTTAATACAGGTTTAGATAAACCACGCATTTCGCCTCCAATTGCGACTAAAAAACGACTAGGAAATTGATAATCATATAAAGAAATGGCATCAGCACGCATGGCACAGACAATTTTCACATCGTTAGCTTGTAAGGTTTGCATACAAGCTTCCATATCTTCTACTTCAATTAAGTTGATATATTCGCTTGCTCCTGCACTTGATTTTCCAACTACACCGGCAGCACTACTCCAATTACGTTTACCTACTAATACTCCATCACATCCTGCAGCATATAGTGTACGTAAAATACTTCCAAAGTTAAACGGATCTTCTACACCTTCAGCTAAAGCTAAAAAGACTTCTTTTTTCTTTAAAACATGTTCTAAAGTATCATAAGTACGAGGACCACATACCGCAACTAAACCACCATGGGTTTTTCCACTGGCGATGGTATCAATTTCTTCGCGGGTTGTAAAAACAATCGGAATTTTACGCTCTTTGGCACGATGTAAAATATAACTTGTATCTTTATCTTTCTTTTTCTTATCGACATATAATTTATATACTTCACGTTTTCCTGCCAAAATCGCAGCTTTCACGCTAATGTTTCCTTCTAAAATATAAATTTCCATATAAAACCTCCTATTGTTAATATTATACTTTATTATTGTTTGAAAATTAAGAAAAATGTAATGTTTTGACGCATTTAATGTGTTAAAATAGAAACGGTAATCAACATGGAGAGGTGATTTTAGTGAAGGTGAAATTAACACAAGAAATGAGAAAGAAAATGTGGCTTTATGTTTTTGTAGTTGCGGTAGGTATTTCGATTTATTTTGCATTTGCTAAATTCGATAGTATTGTGAATATATATAAACAAGTAGTATCTTTAATGACTCCATTTATCATAGGGTTTGCATTCGCCTTTTTATTAAATAAACCGATGATGTTTATCGAAGAAAAACTTTTTGGTGGTCTTGATTGGAAAAGTAGTACCAAACGTAATGTATCCGCAGTGATTGCTTTGATTTTTGGTTTAATTGTCGTTACTGTTGTAATTGGAATGCTGGTACCTCAATTGTTTGATTCGATTATGACATTATTAAATGCTTTACCTGATTATATTGAACATACAGAAGAAATTGTTTTGGATTTTTTTACAACAAATGGAATTAATTCTGATATTATTACTTCTTTTGCGGAAAAAAATGATTTAATTGGAAAAGCGACTAATATTGTGACAAACTTAATTCCTCAAGTTGTAGATTACACATATCAAATTGGTAGTGCTATACTTGATTTATTGTTGGGAATTGTAAGTGCGCTATATATGTTAATGGATAAAGATCGTTTGTTACGTTATTGTAAAAAGATAAATTACGCTTTATTTCCAATCAATGTATCTTCTTATTTACATCGCTTGGCGTTAAGTAGCTGTGATATTTTTAATAACTTTATCATCGGTAAAGCGATAGATTCGATTATTATTGGTATCTTGTGTTACATTGGAACAGTAGTTTTTAAATTCCCATATGGAATTTTAGTATCGGTGTTTATTGGGGTTACAAATATGATTCCTGTATTTGGTCCTTTTATTGGAGGAATTCCAGGTACATTAATTATGTTTATGATTGATCCATGGTTAGCACTATGGTTCGCATTATTTGTCTTTGCCCTTCAACAATTTGATGGAAATTTCCTTGGACCACTTATTTTAGGTGATAAACTAGGAATTCCAACGATTGGGATTTTATTCTCTGTTTGTATTGGTGGAGGATTATTTGGAGTTGCAGGAATGTTTATAGGAGTGCCTTGTTTTGCGGTAATCTATCAAGCAATTAGAGAATATATTAATATTCGTTTAGAAAAGAAAGAATTAAGCTTAGATGAACTAAGTGCACAAGCAAACAATAATAAATATAAAAAAGAACCAGTATCAGAATAAACTGATGCTGGTTTTTCTTATCGTTCTTTATGAAATACGCCTTGGTATAAAGGCATCGCAAAGCGTTCTGCGAATAATGAACACTTACAAAGTAATAGATAATATATGTTTAATCCACATCCACATAAGCTTTCAAAGTTTCCTTGACCTTTGGCTAATATCACATCAGCGTGTTGTAAAAGCTCGTATGTGTTTGGATCTATATGATTTAAGTCAATTCCAGCCATGGGATAAGTATTTGTCATGATTTCACAAATTTGATCTAATCCAACCTGTTGAACGTCCGCAATCGTGACATCGTTTAATACATCGCCACCACGTACCATTGCGATGACTTTTAAATGAGGAAATTGTTTGATGATTGTTTTTATCGCAATCATATCAACGACAATTTCACCACAATTATCTAGACAATATATCAAAGTTTGGGCTTGTTGTAGTTCCTTTACAAAGCTGTCATAAACTTTCTCATCTAATTTATCTTCGAAGGCATTGTTTAAGAGTTCCATAAGCTTGTCTTGCGACAAGGAATCCATGGCTCCGAAGTCAATATAGTTTCCAGCTCTAGCTAGTTGTAATGATGCATAGAGTTCGTCTTTTTGAGTGGATAACTGTTGGTTAAACCATGGATTCAAGGCGAGCATCATTTGATTGTAGGTTTGTTTAATTGTTTTATAATCTTTTAGATTTGGGACAATTGGTTCTAAATAGGCATCAATTTGCATATTTAAATAGGCTAAAGTATCATCAGGATGGCTATTGAGAATTAGTTGAAAAATATGGTTTAGATGTTGCATCTTAAGTTGTTCATCTAATATAGGTCTTAAGCGTAGTTCGTAACGATTGACTTGACATGCAATACAGCGAGCATTTAGTTTCATTTTTTATCACCATGATAATTATATCACAAATATGAAAACGCTTCCTTTATAATAAGATAATTTGTGATATAATAAAGTTAATAATAGAAAAGAGGTAATTTACATGGGAAAAGATTCTTTATTATTACAACCACTTAAAGTGGGTTCATTAACTTTTAAAAACCGTATTATGTTTCCACCATTAACAACTGGTTATGAGGAACGCGATGGTTCAATTGGACAAAGAAGTTTAGCCTTCTATGAAAGACTAGCAAAAGGTGGAGCTAGTTATATTGTAATTGGGGACGTTGCGCCAGTTATGACAGCATCACCTACTCCAAAATTAGCTGATGATCGTATGATTCCAGCGTTCAAAACATTGGCTGATACTTTACATAAATATGATGCAAAAGTAGCATTACAATTATTTCACCCTGAATATGATGTACCAGGTGTGGGACGTATGATTATGATTTCTCGTAAAGCGATGATGGAAGCACAAGAAGCAAAAGCAAAAGGGGATATGGCTTTATTTGGTGCGAAAATGGCTGAAGCGAAGAAAACAAGTGATGAAGCTTATGCTAAATTACACCATGATATGAAACACTTCGTTAGTGAAGCAACTCATGAACAATTAAACCAAATTAAAAATGCCATTGCACAAGCTGCTCGTCGTGCCCAAGAAGCAGGTATTGATGCGATTGAAGTACATGGTGACCGTTTATTAGGAAGCTTATGTTCAACAATTCTAAACCACCGTAGCGATGAATATGGTGGAAGCTTCGAAAACCGTATTCGATATGCATTAGAAGTAGTAGCAGCGATTAAAGAAGCAGCTCCTGCCCTAATGATTGAATATAAATTACCAATCGTAACAATCAATGCTGATGGTAGTGATCGTGGTAAAGGTGGTTTAAAAGCTGAAGAAGGTGTTGAATTTGCAAAACGCTTAGAAGCAGCTGGTGTTGATATGATTCAAGTAGCTCAAGCAAACCACACAGGAAATATGGCTGATACAATTCCACCAATGGGAACAATGCCTTATAACTGGACATTACCTGTAGCCAAAGCGGTAAAAGCAGCGGTTTCAATTCCAGTTGCGACAGTTGGACGTGTTGTGACAGTTGCTAATGGTGAACAAATTTTAGATGATGGTGATGCAGACATGATTGGATACGGACGTTCTTTATTATGTGATGCCGACATCGCGCTTAAAGTAGCAAATGATGAACCAATTCGTGAATGTCTAAACTGTAACAAAGGATGTGTGGACGCAATTCAAGGAAGACGTTACATTTCATGTGTATTAAATGCAGAAAATGGTGATGAATCAACAGTCTTCATTAAAGAAGCAGATGTGAAAAAACGTGTAGCAATTGTTGGTGCAGGTATTGCCGGATTAGAAGCTGCTCGTGTTGCTGGATTAAAAGGACATGAAGTAGATGTTTATGAAAAAGAAGCAGTAATTGGTGGACAAATTAATATCGCTGCTGTTCCTCCTCGTAAGGATGAAATCATGCGTTCAATTGAATACTATGAAAAAGTACTTCCAACAATGGAAAATGTAAATATTCACTTAAACACTGAAGCAGATAAAGAAACATTAAATAAAGCTGATGCAGTGATTGTGGCAGTAGGTGCTCATGATGTAATGCCTCCTATTCCAGGTGCTGATAGCAAAAATGTAGTATCTAGTTGGGATGTATTAGCAAACAAAGTGGAAATCAAAGGACATGTAGTAGTAATTGGTGGAGGATTAGTTGGTACTGAAACAGCTGAATTCGCCTTAACAAAAGGATGCCAAGTTTCAATTGTTGAAATGATGGACAAAATTGCGAATGGAGAATCAGCTACCATTTTACCTACAATCATGGAAAGCTTTGCGAAACATGATGTAAAACAACATGTAAATACAAAAGTATTACGTATTGAAGAAGATGGAACCAAAGTAGTTGCACAATGTGGTGAAGAAGAAATGACAATCGCATGTGATGGTGTAATTATGGCTGTTGGATCTAAGAAAAATGTCTTTGATGTAGAAGGAATTAACGTTCCAGTTTACTATGCAGGAGATTGTTCAGGTGAACGTACTGCAAGTATTGCGGAAGCAATTCGCTCTGGTTATAGTGTAGCAAACGAAATTTAATAAGAAAGGCCACACTTTGTGTGGTCTTTTTGGAAAGGATAATTATGACAAATTATAAACATTTATTTGAACCAATCAAAATTGGTAAAAAAACCGTACGTAACCGTATCTTTATGCCACCAATTTCGACAAACCTTGCCAATAAAGGATATATTACTGATGAATTGGTTCAACATTACTCAGCTCGTGCGAAAGGTGGAGTAGGTTTAATTGTCTCAGAAGTAGTAACAGTAGAACCAACTTATGTATATCTACCTGGAGATATTTCGATTCATGATGATTCTTATATTGAAGGTTGGAAAAAGGTTTTTGATGAAGTACATAAATATGATACGTTATTATTACCACAATTGTTCCACCCTGCATATATGGCATTCCCATTACCAGGTACTCCACAATTGATTGCGCCAAGTCATGTAGGACCGTATTATGCGAAAGAAGCGCCAAGACCAGTTTCTAAAGATGAATTAAAAGTGATTGTGAAACAATTTGGTGATGCGGCTTATCGTGTTTTACAGGCAGGTGGAGATGGTGTTGAAATTCATGCGGCCCATGCCCATGGATTATTAGGTGGATTCTTATCACCACTATACAACAAACGTACCGATGAATATGGTGGAGATATTAATGGACGTTTGAAATTAGTTTTAGAAGTATTAGATGAAGTACGTAATCGTTGTGGTGAAGATTTTATTATTGATGTACGTATTTCAGGAGATGAATATAGTGACGGTGGATTAAATGTAAATGATGCCACTTATGTTGCGAAACAGTTAGAAAAGCATGGTGCTGATATGTTACATGTTTCAGGTGGTTTAACAATTAAGCGTGGTTCTAGTATTCCTGCCCCTGGTACAAAAATGGGAAGTCATGCTGAAGCAACCAAGCTAATTAAGCAACATGTGAATATTCCAGTAGCGACTGTTGGAAGAATTGTCGAAGCATGGATGGCAGATGAATTCATCGCCAATGGGTTCTGTGATGCAGTAATGATTGGACGTGCCAACTTATGTGATCCAGAATTTGCGAATAAATCTTATGATGGTAAAGAAAAAGAAATTCGTCCATGTATTGGATGTTTACGTTGTCTAAATGGCGTGATGTTTGGAAAACCTGTCGCATGTAGTATTAACCCAAGTTTTGAATTGGTGAATGAAGAAACCCTAACAGAGGCGCAAGACAAGAAAAAGGTGCTTGTGATTGGTGGAGGACCTGCTGGTATGGAAGCAGCTTTAGTTGCGGCAAAACGTGGACATCAAGTTGTGCTTTGCGAAAAGAGCGATTCTTTAGGTGGAGCTTTAAAATTAGCTTGTGTTCCAATTGGTAAACAAGAAATTACCAAAGTGATTCAAAATATGGCATATCGTTTAGAAGTAAACCATGTGGATGTACGTTTAAACTGTGAAGTGACACTGGAACAATTACAAAACGAATTTAAGGATTATGAAGTCGTAGCGGCATGTGGAGCCAAAGCTAATACAATTAAACCATTTGAAGTCTTCAAACAAACAATGACAGCTGATGAAATCTTAAAAGGTACAGCCTTCCCAGGTCGTAAAATTGTTATTATTGGGGGAGGAAGTGTTGGTTGTGAATTAGCTGATTACTTAGCACCACTGGTAAATGACCGTTTCCCTCGTAATCGTGATATTACGGTTTTAGAAATGGCAAGTGAAGTAATGTTACAAGAAAGCGGACCAGGAAGAAGTTTACTTGTACAACGTATGCAAGATAAAGGAATTCATATTGAAGTAGGAGCTAAAGTAATCGCATGTGATACCAATACCATTACTTATGAACAAAAAGGTGTTCAATATACAATTGATGATGCGGACACATTAGTATTCGCAAATGGATACCATGTCGATACAACAATTGAAGAAATGTTGAAGACAGCCAATGTAAGCTATCATCTAATTGGAGATGGAAATAAAGTAGGAAACTTAAAAGATGCGATTCATCAAGGATGGCAATTAATGAAAGATTTCTAATATATAAAAATGTGGATGTTATGTCCACATTTTTTATATATTCGCAATGTTAGAAAAAGGTGTATAAATTTTGGTGTCTTGATATATACGATATCCTCTTACTTTATAATAATAATGACTTCTATAAGTGGTATCACAAGAATGATGCTTCATCGTTTTAAGCAGACGATAAGTACCATTTAGCGAAGAAGCACGATAGATTTGATAATATTGAATCCCATCTAATTTATTCCAGTTTAATAGGCATTGATTGTTTTGAAGGGATGCGGATAAAATAGGTGCTTCATAATGGGCAATTCCTGAAACTTCATTAGAATTATCACTCATTACCCGATCAGTTGAATCATATCTACCAGCTTTGACAATAAAATGATAAGTTCCTGCTGGTAAAGAAGAAGTAGTATAAGTGAAAGTATCTTTACCTAAGGTGTATACTTTTTGATAAGCTTTATCGTTATATTTACGATAAATAATATATCTTGTAGCCCCTTCAATTTGGTTCCAATGAAGCGTAAAGGAAGTGTTTGTAGTTTGTTCGATAGCTAGTTGTACAGTTCCTTCTAGTTGGGTTTGAATCGATATTGCTTTACTTGGTTCGGCTTCTTTTTCATTATTTTTGGCCACAACATAATATTGATATGTTTTACTTGTTTTCAGTTTTGAAATGGTAAGGGAAGATGTAGATGATGTATCAATTAGGATAAAATCATTATTTGTTTTTTGATAGATATCATAGCTTACTGCATTTTCTACTGCATCCCAATGTAATGCAATTGTTTGGTAATTGATTTGATTTGCGTGGAGATTTTCTACGCTTTTTAAGGTAGGAGCTAATACTTCAATTTGTAAGTTATCAAATAAGGTGACACTATGATTATCAGTTTGATATACAAAATATAAGTCGTATAAACCTTCTTCAAATCGATTTGTTTGATTTAAAGGGAAATGGTAAGTAGAAGTATTTTGGATATCAATGGTGTGAATCAGATGCATATCATTATAAATATAGATTTTACCATTATTTATTTCGTCAAGTGGATAAATATCAAATGTAAAAGAAAGTTTTTCTCCATAGTTATATTGGTTTTTGTCAGTTTGAACCTGTAAGGATTGAAGGTTAGCTATTTCTAATTCATCGACAACTTGTAAGGTAGTAGTTTTACTTTGGATTCCACTAGTAGTCTGCATACTCATTTCAATTTGATAGGTTCCTGCCAAAATATCATTTTGTCCTTTACAGATATTGATGCTATTTCCATAGGCTTCTAATTTCATTAGAGTTTGAGCATTTACTTGATAATTACATATATAGTAACCATCTTCATTTAAAATGCTAGTTTGTTTGGGATAGGTTATTGTTTCATCTTCACTTATATAAGTGATTTGATAAGTAATGGGAATAAAAC
The DNA here is from genome assembly GCA_036306885.1 of Longicatena sp. Classification (GTDB taxonomy): domain Bacteria; phylum Bacillota_I; class Bacilli_A; order Erysipelotrichales; family Erysipelotrichaceae; genus JAXJYR01. The sequence continues at coordinate 3,871 of JAXJYR010000094.1, read as the reverse complement.
TTAAATCGGTTAAAAATTCATCTGGATGATATTGAACTAGTAAGTTAAAGTCAAATCCACCAAATCCATCGTAAACCTGATTGATGATTTCGGTGGTCGTTGCTTGAGAAAAGGTTTCAAATTGAACGATCCGTATTGGTAATCCGAAGGAACCATCATAACTAATCCAGCTTTTATCTTCTTGTACACAACATAAATCAGGCTGAGTTGGATAAGGATTCATGATTTCAAAACTACCAAGTGAGGTATTTTCCACTCTAATTAAGGTAGTATCATAATCAATATATCCACTATACCCACAATTTTCTTGATTGGCATAGGGCATCCCACCATCTAAACGTACTTCAATTGGATTATTAGTTTCAAAACTTTGAATTGCGAGTGGTAAGTTTTTACTCAAAATAAGCATTCCATATTCATTAGAAGATAATGTGTCTAATTGGTTAGTAGTTAAATAGGTACAATCTAATACTGCTTTTTTAGCTTCTGTACCATTTAAAAAGACATTTGTATGTTCTAAACTACCTTTAGGCGCAATGACACTAGATTCAATGGTAAGAGAATCAATATAATGAATGGTTGGAGTATAGTAATTATTACTTATTACAGATAAAGAAATTTGATTATCTTCATGAATTCCTGCGATGGTTCGAAGGGTTGCGTTATTTAATTGGATATCGACTTGATTAGTAAGAATCGTATCAGCGATGGTTGGAATTTGACCAGCACTAGATGTATCAAGAGGGTTTTTAAAGGTAGACGCAATATATATAGAAGGTAAAGATAATGAATTTGTTTTCGTGATTTTCATTTGTACAGGAATTGTATTGGTAGTGTTAATACTTCCTGCATATAGTGCATCATAATTACCATCATTGATTTCAATCGTTGATAAATCACCACATACATTTTGTCCATAAACTTCGCCATTATAATTCGCAAAAGTACCACCATAGATTTGTAAAGGGCGTAAAGTATTATTTTGTGATACATTATTTAAAACCAAATGATGTCCGTTTGCGGCAATTCCAGGACGTAAAAATCCAGCTGTACCAATTGTCATATCTTTAAAAGTTACATCGGCACCTAATAAAATACCACCAGCTCTGACAATCAAATTTGCATTCTGATATTTTCCTTGAAAAGTAAGCCTTTTGTCAATGATAAAAGGGGCATCATTATTTGTTTCATCTAAAACAATCCCTTCATCTAAAATGATAATTGTATCATCATCCTTTGCAATCTGATGTGCATAATTAATGGTTTTAAAAGGGTTTGACTCGCTACCAGACGCACTATCTGAACCACTACTACTAACATAATAAATAGAGCTTGCGGAAATGCTAGGAAAGTGTAAAGTAGAAATCATCCATAGTAAAGCTAAGAAGCTATAAAAAAAACGTTTCATATAAATCATTCCTTTCTGTTATCATTATACAATAAAAAAGTGAATGAGCGACTCATTCACTTTTAAAATTAAGCTGTTTTTGTTTCAAATAATTCTTCATTTAAGAAGAAGTGGTTACGGCGACATTCTTCCATAATATTCATCATATGATCAGAAATACGTTCAATATCGGTCATAATTTCAGAATAAATTACAGTATCATGAGAAGTTACTTTTTTCTCTGATAAACGAATGATTTGGTTTTCTCTAAATTGGGCAGTCAATTTATCAATTTTATCTTCTACTTCAGAAATTTTTAGGTCATTGTTATTTTCATTAGCGTTGTATGTATATAACAACTCATAGTTTGTTTGTAATAGTGATTCTAAATTTTGTAGTTCGTCCTTAATAAAAGAAGCATCGCTTAGTTTGTTTGTTCCTTCTTGTGCATATTCAATCATATTCATTGCATGATCACCCATACGCTCAATATCGGCAAAACATTTAAATAAAGAGTTGATCGTATCACTTTCATGATGATTCATATTTAATAATGATACTTTAGACATATATTCTGTTACTTGCATGTTGATGGTATCAATACGATTTTCAATATCATTGATATATTTGATTTCATATTTATTTCCATATAAAGCTTGAATCGATGAAATGACATTTAAACGTGATAATTCTAACATTTCCATAGCTTCTTTGCGTAAAGAAGAAATCGCAATTGGGACAGATGAAATGTTGTCGGCATCAATAAAGGTAAGGGGAATGATTTTACTACTGTCACTATCTAATTCATTAATTGGTAAGATGATTTCCGCAAGCTTCGCTAGTTTTGTACCAAATGGAATTAATAATAAGGAAGTAGTAATATTAAAGATGGTATGTGTATTCGCAATTTGGGCAGCTGGATTATCAGTAAAGTTAACCATCCAATCAACAAAAGGAATAAATTGAATAGATAGCATGAAAATGGCAGTACCAATTAAGTTAAATGAAAGGTGGATAATGGTAGTACGTTTCGCATTACGAGAAGCGGATAAAGAAGCAAGTACAGCTGTAATACAAGTACCGATATTTTGTCCAAAGATAATATAAATAGATGAACTTAAAGGAATTAAACCACTCAATGCTAAGGTTTGTAAAATACCAACTGATGCCGATGAACTTTGAATTAAGGCAGTAAATCCAGCCCCTAATAAGACAGCTAAGAATGGGTTCGAAATCTTTGTAATGGCATCGATGAACCAAGGTTCGCTACGTAATGGATACATGGCATCAGACATCATACCCATACCAATAAATAAAACTCCTAAACCAGCAATAATTTCCCCGATGTTGTTGATTTTTTTATTTTTCATGAAAGTTATCATTACAACTCCGATAATGGTCATAATAGGAGCTAGTTCACCAACATTTAATGCGACTAATTGTCCTGTAATTGTCGTACCTATATTGGCACCCATAATAATCCATACAGCTTGTTGCAGGGTCATTAAGTTAGAGTTTACAAATCCAACAACCATGACGGTAGTAGCTGATGAACTTTGAATTACACAGGTAATTAAAGCCCCAACTAAAACTCCTAAAATACGATTACTTGTTAGCTTTTCTAAAATACTCTTCATACGATCTCCAGCAGCATTTTCTAATCCGTTGCTCATCATATGCATTCCATAAAGGAATAGTCCAAGACCTCCTAGAAGAGATAGAACATGTTCAAATGTCATATATTAATTCCTCCTAAACATTTTAACGATTTCAGTATACAAAAACACTTATTTAACAAAAAGCGAATAATGTTAATGTTTTGTAAAGTTATTGTAAAGTACAAAATTTCCAAATTTTGACGATATATGTATTGTTATGGTATAATATAGTCGGAGGATTTTTTTATGGAATTAAGATTTAATATACATACGAAAAAGAATGATTTTTTATTATATATTGATGGACAAAAAAAACAAGTGTCTTATGATCCGACTCGTAAAACATATTATGTTTATGCGGATGTTAAAAATACCGATGAATTTGAAGTATTAATTAAAAATAAACCTAAAAAACCAATGGGAATTTTGCCATGCATTGGTTCTGTGATTTGTTTATTTTGGTTTTATATTATTTTAGAAATTGGTGGTTTTGGTAAAGATGGTCACAATTGGAAAGATGGAATTGCCTTATTTGCTTATGAAGCTAAATTTCGTATTTGTAATTTAAAGGATCAAGAAGTTAATATTCGCTATAGTGGTAATCGTTATCAAAAAGGAATTTGGCTAAAACCCCATTTTACGATTGCGGATGAAGCTCATTTAACCCTTACTGATCAAATGAATTTGCCAATGCTACAGTATGGATATCAAAAATATTGGATGTTTTTTGGTTCATTAAATGTATGTTTCGTTATTTTAGCTAGTTTTTTAATTTATGTGATTGCGATGCAGATGATTCCGACTCTAGCATCAATTATTATTATAT
>JAXJYR010000093.1:0-1472 GCA_036306885.1 Longicatena sp. | reverse complement strand
TAGGTGGAACGAGTTAAAATAAAACAGATGTATTGGGATAATATTTATCTACATATGCAACTAAATCAACCGATTGATGAGAAGGCTCAATATTTTGTACGTGGAAAAAATGATTATTATGAATTACGTAAGAATCAAAATGAAATAATTTTACCAATTGTCAACTTAAAAGAAACCATGTTACTAAAAAATGGTACCTATTATTTTTCAATGATGAAAGATAATGTAGAAACCTTAATTGGAATTGAAGCGGAATGTGGATATCAATTGGTAAATTTAGATAAAGTATATCGTTATGGTGCTGAAATTTATGCTTATATTGTAACGTTTGGAATTAAAGAAGTTGGGGCAATTTCATTTTGGGATGAAGAAGGAGAGGATATGATTCCTTTCATTAAACCAACTTATATGATGAAAAATAAAAGTAATGACAAACGTAATATCTTAGTGGAAGCCAAAAACTTACTACAACTGTTCAAATAAGCGGGATTTATCGTCGTAAAACGTTTGATTCAATGGCTATACTTATTTGTAAGTTTATTTGCGTTTAAAGATGGAAAACACATTTTATTAATGAGTGAAACTCGTATTCCCATTGGTGGAAATTTAAAAGCCTTAGATGATCGCTTAAAAGAACGTGGTTTAGATAAAGAATATCATATTAGCTATTCTTTCTCGAAAACCCTTCAACAATCTAAATTTAAAACCTTTTTTACATGGTCAAGATTAGTATGGTTAATTGCGAAAGCTGACTATATCTTTGTCGATGACTATGTGCCAATCTTTAAAACAATCACCCCACGTAAAAATACAACCTTAGTACAATTATGGCATGCAGGGGTAGGATTTAAATCAGTGGGATATTCACGCTTTGGACGCGATGGATCACCACATCCAACTGATTCTTGTCATCGTCGTTATGACTATGCTTTATGTGGAGCGGAAGGCTTAATTCATGTTTATGAAGAAGTGTTTGGAATTCAAGAGAACCAATTCTTACCATATGGATTACCACGCTTAGATGGATATATGGATGAAGCGAAAATAAGTGCATATCGTGAACAGTTTTACGGTAGCTATCCACAATTTAAAAATAAAAAAATCGTGATGTTTGCGCCTACTTATCGTGGAGCAACACAAGATAAAGCCTATTATCCATTTGATAAAATTGATATGGATGCTTTATATGAAACATTACAAGATGAATACATCTTTATGTTTAAAATGCATCCATTCATCCAACAAAAAGTCGAAATTCCACTTCAATATCAAGATAAAATTGTCGATTTTTCACAAGGATTTGATATTAACGAACTATTCTATGTCACAGAAGTGTTAATTACGGACTTCTCGAGTAATCTTTATGAATTCGCATTACATCGTAAGCCAATGATATTCTATGCCTTTGATAAAGATTATTACCAATTAACACGTGGTGTACACCGCACCTTAGATGACGCACCAGGAAATGT
>JAXJYR010000092.1:0-1573 GCA_036306885.1 Longicatena sp. | reverse complement strand
GTTTCTTTACGGAAAATTCCATTTGGTGCAGATGGGTGTGTATATCCTTCTGGTAATAAGTCTTTTACATCTCTTTCAAACCATACGTTTGAACCATATTCTTTAAATAAATTAGCAACGTGAGCAAATACTGCTTCATCCATAATTGGACTATCATCTTCACCATAGAAAATAGGAATTGGAACTCCCCATGCACGTTGACGTGAAATACACCAGTCTCCACGATCAGCAATCATGTTGTGCATACGTTGTTGACCCCATTTTGGAATCCAATCAACTGCATCAATTTCATCTAATAATTCTTGACGAATTTTGTCAATTGAAGCGAACCATTGACTTGTTGCACGGAAGATAATTGGTTTTTTAGTTCTCCAGTCATGTGGGTAAGAGTGGGTAATAAACTCAAGTTTTAATAATGCACCAAGCTCATCTAAGCGTGTCGTAACGGTTTTGTTCGCATCTTCTACGTATTGTCCAGCTAACCATTCACCACATTCATCCATCATAATACCTTTTTCGTTAACGTTACAGTAAGGAGGTAATCCATATTTACTTCCAATATAGAAGTCATCCGCTCCAAATCCAGGGGCAGTATGAACACATCCAGTACCTGCTTCCGCAGTAACGTGGTCTCCAACGATTACAAGTGATTCACGATCATATAATGGATGTTGGCAAGTAATCATTTCTAATTCTTTACCTTTAAATGTTTTTAATACATTTTTAGTTTCTAATCCAAATTTAGCACATAATGAATCTACCATTTCTGCTAATACGATTAATTTACCTTTTTCTGTTTCAACTAACGCATAAGTAAAACGTTCATTTAAACAGATTGCTAAGTTTGCAGGAATTGTCCAAGGTGTAGTTGTCCAAATTACAAAGCTTGTATCTGTATCTAAAATACCTTTTCCATCTTTTACTGCAAATTTAACGAAAATAGTTGGTGATTTTACATCTTTATATTCAATTTCAGCTTCAGCTAATGCTGTTTCACTTGATGGTGACCAATATACTGGTTTTAATCCTTTGTAGATTAAACCTTTCATTGCCATTTTTCCAAAAATGTCAATTTGGTCAGCTTCAAAATCTTTTTGTAAAGTAATATAAGGGTTATCGTAATCCCCTACACATCCTAAAGAAAGGAATCCTGCTTTTTGACGTTCTACTTGTTCTAAAGCATATTCGTAACATAATTTACGGAAATCAGCTAATTGCATTTCTTTACGGTTGTGTCCTAATTTTTGAATTGCTGTTTCAATTGGAAGTCCGTGAGTATCCCATCCAGGTACAAATGGTACATAATATCCATCCATAAATTTTGAACGTACAATTACATCTTTTAAAGTTTTATTTAAAGCATGTCCAACGTGGATATCACCGTTTGCGTATGGGGGACCATCGTGTAATACGAATGGTTCGCATCCTTCACGTTTTGCTAACATTTTTTCATAAATTTTAGCATCTTGCCAGCGTTTTTGAAAACCTGGCTCTTTGCTCGGAAGTTTTCCTCGCATTTCAAATTTGGTTTTGGGCATCAATAGCGTGTCTTTGTAATCCATATCATTTCTCC
>JAXJYR010000091.1:0-2060 GCA_036306885.1 Longicatena sp. | reverse complement strand
GGTACATGCTTTTTGAATCAAATAAGAAACGCTCTAGCATTTGTGTGGCAGAGAAGGTTCCTTCACTTGTTTCAATCGCATTACTAGTTTCACGAATATAATCAATTACTCGTTGGGCTTCATCCATTTCTTCATGTCCTTGGTGGAAATATCCAATTTTTACTGTTTCTCCATGAATCACACTTCCGTAATCCACTTCTATTTCTTTGGCTAAGCATTTTAATAAGGTTGATTTTCCACATCCATTTTCACCTAGAATCCCAATCCGATCTAAGCGTTTTAATACATAGCTAAAGTTAGAAAATAATGGTTCATCGCCAAAGCTTTTGGTAATATCTTCCCACTCAATTACCTTTTTACCTAAACGTGAAGATACTAAATTAAGTGATAATTGATCTTCAACTTGATAGTTTTCTTCAGCACTTAATGCATAGAATCGATTGATACGATCACGACTCTTCGTTCCACGTGCTTGTACACCTGCACGCATCCATGCTAATTCTTTACGTAAGATATTTGCACGTTTTTGGTTTTGGGCTAAGGCAATTTGTTCACGTTCTTCTTTCATTTGTAAGTATAAAGAATAATTTGCTTCATAGGTATATAGCTTACCACGATCCATTTCAATGATTTTATCGCAAATACGTTCTAAAAAATAACGATCATGGGTAACTAATAATAGTGCTTTATTCCATTTTTTTAAGTAAGCTTCTAAATAGTTAATCATTTCATAATCTAAATGGTTGGTAGGTTCGTCCAAAATTAATAGGTCGCAAGGCTTTAATAACGCTTGCGCTAAGGCAACCCGTTTACGTTGTCCCCCTGACATTACGGAAATATTTTGATTATAATCAGAAATACCTAATTTGGTTAGGATTGCTTTGGCTTCATAATCCTTTACATCCTCACTTGTCGATAAGACTTGATATAAAGCACTTTGTTGTTCACTGAAAACAGGATCTTGTGATAAACAAGATATCTTTAAATCTTTTTTAAAGAACCATGTTCCTTGGTCACTATTTTGTTGGCGTGTAATCATCGAAATTAAGGTACTTTTTCCACAACCATTTTTCCCAATTAACGCAATTTTATCTTTATCTTCAATCGCAAATTTAACATCTTCGACGATTTTTTTCACATTTTGATATTTTGTTAAGTGTTCTACTGATACTAGCATAGTTTCTCCTATCTTACCATTAATCCCTTTGGATATTTATTTTTAATCATATTGCCATCACCCTTACCAAAGCCTAATACATGTCCATGCCATTTTAAAGCCACAAAGCCCTTATAGCCACCTACCATTAAGGTATTTCCAGCTAAATAATGCTTGGTTTCTTCTTCACACATTTCATAAGCTTGTAAGTAAGTATCTTTTAATAGCGATGAAACATAAAAATGATGGTGAGGTTCGATGCGTCCTTTTTTTACTTCTCCAATTAATAATCCTTGACGTAAAATCGAAATACGTTCTAATTGGATAAAAGGTGTTTGTTTGGCATAAATACGTCCTTTAAATTCATAAAAATACGGAAATTTATGAGAGGTTTGTTGTTTCAAGAATGATTGGACGCAATCATCTATTTTTTTCGTATTGATATAATTTAGACGAGATTTATTTGCTTCGCCTCTTTTACATAGTTTCGCAATAAAGTGTCCTTCTCCTTGGTCCATTGGTAAAATACGTCTTACCTTTGTATAGTCTAAATCTTTGTATGGAAAACCAATGCGTCCAAAGGAAACATTACAATCTAATAGTTCCATATCATGATGTTGACTTAAGAAATGATGAATAGTTTCTTCATTTTCTTCCATCGCATACGTACAAGTAGAATAAACCATTACTCCATCTTGTTTTAGCATTTGATAAGCACTTTCTAAAATATTACGTTGGCGTTTAGCGCAAGCTTGTACATGCTCGACACTCCACTCCTCCATAGCACTTTCATGAATCTTAAACATTCCCTCTCCTGAACAAGGGGCATCTACTAAAATACGATCGAAGCTTCCTTGAAAAGCTTTTTCTAAATCATTTGGTGAAGCATTGGTTACCATACATT
>JAXJYR010000090.1:0-7951 GCA_036306885.1 Longicatena sp. | reverse complement strand
GTTTTATAGTTGATTGTTCCTTCATAACCAGAAACACTCCCTAATAAACAAGGTAAAATACATGCAATTGCATATGGATGTATATCTTTAAAATTTTGATATGCAGCCACCTTACTTGCAAAGACAAGAGCTAGTTGTGTTAATACCGCTGGGAATAATACCGTTAAGGCTGCACGTAACATAAAGCGACCATTTAAGCTTAAATATACAATTAATACAACTGCAGCTAAACAACATAAATAAGACATCCAAATGGCGCTATCCTTCCATAATTTATGACGGAACTGGGCAAATGCTGTAATCACAAATAATAGAATCATTGTCACAACTAATAATGTTGAAGTTAATGATTCAAATAATGTATAGAATCCATCTCCTAAGGCAGAACGAATATTTACATCTTCAAAGTCTAAGTTTACTTTACCATGTTTCTCTACAATTTTTGATAAAGAATCAATATTAAATTTTTCATCAATTAGATAGTGGTTCGTATCCGCTAAACGATAAAATGCTTTTGACCATCCAGCTTCTTCATAACGTGCTGGATCTTCATCATAAGATACGTGAGGATAATCCGTAAAAGATAAACGATATTTGTTATAAGCTTGATACTCACTCATGGTTTCACCTTTCAGATTTGTTGAAACCAAGTAAGTACCTAATCCTAATCCGGCAATGATTGCCGAACACATTCCAAATACTAACATTTTCTTCCAACTAATTCCTAGCCAACGAATACATTGGTATAAAACCGCAATTCCAACAAATCCGACAACACAAATCGATGCAGAGAATCCTAAATTAAAACAAACAAATAAGTTAGCTAAGGCAATGATGGCATATAGTACATAATGCTTCCAAGTATCATTTTCAATATCAATCGCAATCACCATTACCGCAACCGATAATCCCATAATAGCACAAGCATAATAGATATGCATATGTGTCATTGGATAGATGAAACAAATTCCATACATCGCAATCATCGATAAGATACTAACAATCACACTTAATTGATGTTTTTTTAGAATACGAATCAAAGATACTCCACTAATATAACATCCTACAATAAAGAAGAAACATAAGGCAAAGGAAAACCAAGGTAATGATGGCATCATAGAATATAGTCCAACAATCATAGTACATAATGGTAATCCAATAAAGTTTGTAACTGTTTCTACTTCCCCACTAAAGTATCCTGCCATTTGAAACATCATACGTCCTGCATCATTGGTTTCAAAATAAACAGGTAAAAAGCTATAAGTTAATATCATTAAAAGTGTTAATATCCCCATCCCTAACAAATATGGATGTTTCACTTCTTGTAATGACTTTGTTAAAAATGACTTGTTCCCTCTCATTTTTTTCCTCCTACTTTTTTACGTACCATTGTAATAAGCTTACTTATATTTACATTAAAGATTTTTACTGCTACCAACACAGCTAAAATCGTTACCACAATACAAATTAAAATACGAGTAAAGAATCCTAATTCTAATAATGACATGGATAATAAGTTTACGACAATTGATAAAAATGAAACCGTTAAAGTATTTGTTAATGAAATAATAAATTCCCCTGTAATAACTTTTACCATGAAGGCTTGGAACACCATAATTAAGAAGTAACAAATCATATATGTATATGCTGCTGCTTGATATCCAAACCATTGAATTCCAAAGTATGTTAGGATTAAGTTCACAAACATCGCCAAAATACTTGCAAAGGCAACTGTTTTCGTTGAGTTATAAAATTTTTCAATATTAATATAGCTAAAAGTAAAGAAGTGGAATAATGCTCCTGTAATAATTGGTGCTGCAATATATACACTGGCTGCATATTTCGCTCCCCCAAAAATTAACACAACTTCTGGCGCAAACATAATAACTCCCCATGACATATACATAGTACCTAATAAAATCCCTAACCATGGTTTTTGTAAATCCTTATGTTGTTTACTATCTAATTTTTCAAATAACCAAGGTAACCATGCATCTCCAATCGCTTGTTCAATTACATATAAAATATACATAACCGTACTAGCCATTGAGAAAATTGCCGCATCTACTTTACCACTTAATGCTTCAACCATTAATAAAGATGATTGGTTCAATACCGATACTGATACTTGCGATGGAATCATTGGTAAAGAAAATTTTAACGCAAATGACCAATATTTTTTATTGATCCAGCTTTTACTTTTCTTCAATAAAATATATACAATATATCCACCCACTAAAATTTGTGGAATATAGAACCCTAAAATACGTTCTAATAATAAATCACTTCCCGTGTTCATTACATATTTTGAAAGAATAATTATTGCTAACGCAATAATAATACTTGGTAAAATATTTAATAATGAAAGAATCATACTATCCTTTGCACGATAGTCTAATTTAATCCGTCTTTGGAAGTTTAAAATCGCCGCATTGGTAATAAAGTATAAAAACATTGTAATATACATTGCCATATTCATATCTAGTAAACCACCAATGATACCAAATAATGGAATACTACATACAAATAGTCCTAGTGTAGTAATCGTAATTAAAGTTTGTACACTTCCTACATAATCATCTAATTCATCCTTAAATTCATATTTTGCACGTTCAATACTTGTATATAAGCTTAAAGTGAAAATTGGTAATAATATTTGTAACCAACCTTCATATGCTTTTACTGCCCCAAATGTTTCTTGTGATAAAAAACGTGAAAACAGTGGCGTACTAATAAAACTAGCACCTTTTACAATCAGTTGTGAAATAACATATCCTAAACCAGCTTTTAGGGCTTTTGCGCCTTTATTTTTCCCTGTTGGTTGTTTTTTTAATTCTAATTCAGCTTGACTCATTGAGAAAACACATCCTTTCCTTTGAATTTTGCGTATCAAATTTATCTTAGCATATATGTTACATTTTCTCAAGCAAACATAAAAAAATAGTACAATTTAATGTACTATTTTAATGGTCTTACACTTACTTTAGTAATGACTGGTTGACTCTCTGCAGGAATTGTTCCATTGTCATCAGTTGGTTGTGCATCATTACAAATGGCATCGACGATTTCCATTCCCTTTACAACATATCCAAAGGCTGCATAGCTACCATCTAAGAATTCTGAGTTTTCATGCACAATAAAGAATTGTGAGCTTGCAGAATCTGGGTTTTGACTACGTGCCATAGAAATAGCTCCACGTGTGTGTGATAAGTTATTTTGGAAGAATCCATTTGCTGCAAATTCTCCATAAATTTCTTTGTCACTTCCACTATATCCTGTACCAGTTGGATCTCCACCTTGCATCATAAATCCTGCCATAATACGATGTAATGTTAAGCCATCATAAAAACCTTCTTCTACTAATGACACAAAGTTTTTTACCGTTTCAGGAGCTTTATCTTCATCTAACTCGAGCACGACTGTACCATAGTTTTCAAATTCCATACTTACTTCATAGTCCGCATCAATTTTAGTTGTGAATGAAATCGCTTCAGGATTTTGTTCATCTTGTTCTGGCGTATTTTCATTATTGTTTTGATCCCCTGATGTGAGTGATGTATTACCACATCCTGTTAATGTAGCGACTAAAAATAAGCTCATGATTGATAATAAGATTTTTTTCATTATAACCCTTCCCTTCCGTAGTACTTTATCATTTTTTGGCCATTATTTCAATGGTAACGCTTGTTGAATCTTTATCACACCTTCATTAATAATCGCGTTCGTGCGTTGTAAGGATTCTTGTGCATCCACTACAAAAGCTTCATTTTTATCATTGGCAATCAACTCATAACGATTTAAAGGGATAATTTGATAATAACTTCCTAAAACATTATCATATTCATAATAAACCCATGTTGGAATCCATTGCACCTCTTGTAATGTTACTTCGCCATTCGCTGCTTTATGTATTTTTAAATTTACCATTAAACCATCTTCAGTATTTCCATTTGAAATCCCATCCATATATTCAACTCTTTGGTTTGATAAATGATTTCCTAAAGAATAAGCACATAGCATTTTATGACTTCCATCCTTATTCACTAATAAATCAGTTGTTTGCACAACATGTGGATGTGAACCAATTAAAGCATCGATTCCCATATCACAAAACTTTTGGGCGATGGTTTGTTGATTAATGTTTGGATAATGTTGATATTCTTCTCCCCAATGCATAAAGGCAATAATATATTCTACACCCTCTTGTTGCATCGCATCTAAAATTTGTTGCACATCACCATATAAGCGTTCTAAATCAAAATCCGAATATGAGTTTACTAAAGGAAGCGATTCACTTGCCATCGTAATTCCATTGATTCCAGGATTTCCATAACCATCCATTGTTTCATATACATATTGAAAGAATCCTATTTTTAATCCCATGATATCTTTTACAATATAGTTTTTCTCTGTTTCATTGGAACGAATCCCTTGATATTCCATTCCCTTTTCATTTAATACTTCCATCGAATGTAATAAACCTTGATGATTATCATCATAAACATGATTACTTGCCATATTTAAAATATTAATTCCATTATTTTTTAAATCATCAACCAATTGACTTGGGGTTCTAAAGATAGGATATCCACTATAGTTACTTTCACATAATGCCCCTTCTAGCGTCGCTAAGGTAATATCTCCTTTACGATATTCATCACGAACATAATGAAAAATATCATTAAAGTCAAACACATTCGGCTCTGATTGATAGTTTTTCGATTCAATAATAGCTTGGTGCATCACAAAATCTCCTACACACATCACATCGACACTAAACTCTGTCTCATGTGAAATTTCACCATTTGGTTCCTTACTTGGTTCCTTCCCGATGTTAGAAGATAACGTAATTTTTAATATCGCTAATAATACGAGTAGAATTGATATTAAAAAGATACATATTCCGATTAAAACTTTTTGTAATTTCATTTTACCACCTGATTTCTTACCTATCATTTTATACCTTAATGTATTATTCGTAAAGAAAAAATGGTAGGATTTTCCTACCACTCTAATTGAATATTATAGTCTTCATCCGAAAATGATTTTTGTCCATCTTTTAAGGCAATACGACGACGATATTGTTCCTCTAATTGTAACCAATGATTAGCACTCTTACCAATTTCTTTCGCTAATACTTCTGCTAAAGAACGATCAATTGTTAATGTACCATCTAATAGCTTTTGTAACGCTTCTTCACTTAGTCCTAGTTGTTGTGCCATTTCTTGATTACTTTTATCATTTAAAATCATTGCCTCAAATACCCCTTGTCCTGGTGGGATTGCGAAATAATTTCTTGCCATATTCATACTACTTTACCTGTTCATGATGACTCATGATTCCTTTCCTTTGTTAGTGTTATTCTAACATATCTCACCTTACCACCAAAGTAATATGCCCAGCTTTTAAAAATTATTTTAAAACTGCCTTCCCATCATAGTGTACCGATGATTTTAAGGCTTCTTCCATTCTTAATAATTGATTATATTTCGCTACACGCTCACTACGACTTGGTGCCCCTGTTTTAATTTGTCCACAGTTTAATCCTACGCTTAAATCGGCAATTGTTGTATCTTCACTTTCACCAGAGCGATGAGACACAATTGTTTTATATCCTTTGCGATGCGCAACTTTTATCGCTTCCATTGTTTCTGATAAGGTTCCAATTTGATTTGGTTTAATTAAGATGGCATTCCCACAATGATAATCAATTCCTCTTTGTAAACGTTTGGTATTTGTTACAAATAAATCATCTCCTACTAGTTGGACTTTATTTCCTAATACTTCGGTTAAATGCTTCCATCCTTCCCAATCTTCTTCATCTAGGGCATCTTCAATCGAACAAATCGGATATTTTTCGACTAACTTCTGCCAATGTTGAATTAAGGTTGTACTGTTATAGCGCACTTTACTTTTTGGTAGGATATATTCGCCACAGCGTTCCCCTTTCCATTCACTACTTGCGACATCCATCGCAATCATAAAGTCTCGATATGGTTGATATCCTGCATCATGAATGGCTTGGACTAATAAGGTAAGTGCTTCTTCTTCATTTTTTAAATCAGGGGCAAAACCTCCTTCATCGCCAACGGCAGTCGATAAGCCTTGTGATTTTAAGATTTTTTTCAAGGCATGAAAGACTTCTGCACACCAACGAAGGGCTTCTTGAAAACTACTAGCACCAACTGGCATAATCATAAATTCTTGAACATCTAAACCATTTGAGGCATGGGCACCTCCATTTAAGACATTCATCATTGGGACAGGCATTACATTGGCATTTACTCCACCAAAGAAGCGATATAGCGGAATTTGTAGCGATGTCGCAGCTGCTTTCGCTGTCGCAATCGATACAGCTAGAATTGCGTTGGCTCCAAAGTTAGATTTATCTTCACTACCATCTGCTTGAATCATGATTTGATCAACCGCATATAAATCAGATGCATCGACTCCAATTAATAAAGGGGCAATTTTTTCATTAATACATTGGACTGCCTTTAACACTCCTTTTCCAAAATAACGTTGGTCTTCATCGCGTAACTCTAAGGCTTCAAACATTCCAGTTGATGCTCCACTTGGCGCAATTCCAATTCCTAATGAACCATCACGTAGCTTTACTTCAGCTTCAACCGTTGGTGTACCACGTGAATCTAAGACTTCTCTTCCTTTTACTTTTACAATTTCTAAACGATTCATGGTTTTCCTCCTCATTACTGTACAAGTAGTCTATGCCAAAACACTTCACTTCATACAAAAAAGGTTGATGAAATCACCAACCTAAAGCATTCTTTTTAATTGTTCGATTAAGATAATATCAGCAGGTAACCATTCAACTGAATCTAATTCATCGCCACCTAACCATTTCGCTGCCATATGTTCTTTTAATACCATTTCTCCACTTATGATACTTGCGAAGAAACAATCCATACTTAAATGAAAGTTTGGATAGTCATATTCTAACCTTGTAATCCAATCATCTACTTGAATATCTACATCTAATTCTTCTTTGATTTCACGAATTAAGGCAGCTTCTTTACTTTCGTTGGCTTCAATTTTTCCACCAGGAAACTCCCACATTCCTTGAAATTCTCCATATCCTCTTTGTGTGGCAAAGATTTTATTATCTGCTTTAATGATGGCAGCTACAACATGAATCTGTTTCATTTTATTTTAGTTTTTCACTCCATGCAGCTTCTTGAAAACCAACTAACACTACGTCATCCTTCACTACTAATGGACGTTTTACTAGCATTCCATTACTTGCCAGTAATTGTAGTTGTTCATCTTCACTCATTGTCGGTAGTTTATCTTTTAATTGATTTTCTTTGTATAATTTTCCACTTGTATTGAAGAATTTCTTTAATGGTAAACCACTTTTTTGATACCATTCTTTTAATTCTTCATAACTCGGATTTTCTTCAGCGATGGCACGTTCGTTATATGCAACACCATTTTCATCTAACCATTTTTTAGCCTTTTGACAAGTTGAACATCTTTTATAACATAAAAATAACATATTATCATCCTCCACTTATTTATAACTATATTGTAACAAAATATTTGTATTTCTCAATTCATATACACTTTATTCATCATTTCTTGATTTACGTACATAATAAACACCAAAAAATAAAAAAGTATTACCCAAACAAAGCCAGGTTGTCCCCATCCCTTGCGTATTACCATTTAAATTAGTGTTTATTGAGATAAACAAACATACAAATGCCAATACAAAATAAATTATTCCCATTCTTTTCTTCAAATTGATCACCATGATCATTATAAATACAATCATTTAAAAAGATTGTCGTTCATTAGTAGAATGGTAATCCTTCATCATCACCTTCAATATCACCATTAAACACAGCACATTCATATTGCCACGATACCATATCATTTTTAATAATATTACATAATAATTGATAGTCATCCTTTTGAATCACATTCACTT
>JAXJYR010000089.1:0-3145 GCA_036306885.1 Longicatena sp. | reverse complement strand
GAAAAAATCATCACTAAGGAGCTAAGTGAAGTCGAACTATCTAATGTATTATTATCTTTATCACAAATGTTATATAAACACTATAACATCGCACCTATCATTATTATTGATGAATATGATACACCAATTCAAGAAGGTTATTCAAAAGATTTCTACGATGACATCATTCGCTTTATGCGAAATTTCTTCTCTGGTGCCTTCAAAGACAACAAATACCTTTCTTATGGTTTTCTAACAGGAATTCTAAGAATTGCCCAAGAAAGTATTTTTAGTGGTCTAAATAATTTAAATGTAAACTCTATTATGGATTATGAATACGATCAATATTTTGGTTTTACAAAGCAAGAAGTACACAATATGCTTGCGTACTACAATATGTTAGATAAAGAAGAAGAACTGAAGGAATGGTATGATGGATATCTTTTTGGAAACGAAGAAATATACAATCCTTGGTCAGTTATTAACTATATATCTAGAAATGCGATTCCTCAAGCTTATTGGGTTCATACTGGAAAAAATGAAATTTTGGAAGATGTATTAAAGGTTGCGACAGATGACATCATCGAACAGCTTCATGCCCTTTTACAAGGAGAAAAAATTTTTGCAAAAGTTGACCAAAACGTTGTCTATCGTGAATTAACAGAAGATTCTGGAAATATCTATAGTTTATTATTAGTAGCTGGATATCTAAAAATCTGCAAAAAGATTCTTCAAAGCGATGGTACTTATTTATGTGAATTGTCGATTCCAAACAAAGAAATTGCGTCTGTATATAAAAGCGAAATCCTTTCGCATTTATTCCAAGTTGGCGCAATTACACGAACAACTGCGAATAAAGTTGCGGAAAGTTTATATTTACAAGACTACAAGAAACTCCAAAAAGCAATTGGTGAATATATGAATAAATCAATTAGCTTTTATGATGGTGGTTCCGAAGGTTTTTACCATGGTTTAATTTTAGGATTAATTGCCTTGATGGATGATCAATATAAGATTAAATCAAATCGTGAATCGGGTGATGGTAGATATGATATCTGCTTATTCCCTAAAAACAGAAATGTTCCTGGAATCATTATGGAATTTAAGCAAGGTCGAAACATTGATTCTAGCAAATTAAATGAATTAGCCGAAGATGCCCTTCAACAAATCACGATAAAAAGATATGATAGTGAAATGCAAGAGCTAGGCATTACTAACATTTTAAAGCTTGGTATTGCCTTCTCGGGAAAACATTTAAAAATCAAATCCATCTAATAAAACAACCATTCCGACTGCGGAATGGTTGTCTTTGTTTATTTAATGAAATGCGTATCTAGGATTTGATTCAACAATTTTGTACATCCAACTTGGACATCTTGCATGGTCTTATCAAAATTACCTGTGTACCATGGATCTGCCACATCTCGATCTAGTAACATACTTACTTTATTCATGTTTTCTGCACCAAACATACGAATCATATTCGACATATTGTTACGATCCATTAAGACCAAGTAATCATAATGTTCTAAATCAGCTTTTGTCACTTGTCTAGCACGTTTACCTTCACAGCTAATACCATGTTTAGCTAACATTCGTTTAGCTGGTGGATAAACACTATTACCAATTTCTTCTCGACTTGTCGCTGCCGATTCAATGTGGAATTGGTCCTGCAACCCTTTTTTCTCAACCATATCTTTCATTACAAATTCTGCCATCGGTGAGCGGCAAATATTGCCGTGGCAGATGAATAAAATTTTTATCATACATTTTCCTCTTTCAACATTCAGAATTAATATCACTTTTTTATATTATACTTTTTTTACTTTATTATATACTTCGTACCTTTTCCTTTTCCTTTAATCTCAATCACGCGTTTTTCTCCCATATCTTTTAAAAGCTGAGTTGTTTTTGATTTTCCAAACGGTACATAAGGCGCAATTTCACTCATCGACTTCAACATTGTCTTACTTAAGAGTTTATATATTACTTTTTCATCTTCGGTCAAATTAGCGTTCTTTTCAAACAAAGGAAGCACAATTTTTATAGCATTCTCTGACACTTCAAAGTCTGGTTTCATTAAACCTTCCGCATATAGTTGTTTTATCCTTGTAACTCCAGTTCCAAATATCTCTACAAACCCTAATCTATAAAACACATTTGCAAGATTTCTATTTCTTAAAACAGAAAGTTTACCCAACAAATATTCTTCTGAAGTTATTCCAGATGGTAATCCACCAGGAGAAACAACTTCTATTCTATCATCAAACATAGAAACTCTGATGTGTGAATCCACATCCCATGCTCTATGAATTAATGCATTCGCAATTGCTTCTCTGAAAGCTTCTTCTGGTATCTTCTCCATCTTCTTTCTTTCAGCACCTTGTATTAATTCATACTGATAATAATCTCTAAATACAGCAAGAGACTTTTCATATGCATCCAATACAGATACGTTTTCAATTGTCACTCTCTTTTGAATAATACTAATGTTTTCTCCAAATTTAACAATATCAATACCTAGAAAATGATTTTTATCCGCTAAAAGTCCTGCTGCATTATTAAAACCATTTACATTATCATACAGATTCAATATTCTTAATGTATCTTTATTAAAAGTTTCAATTTGAATACTTTCTTTTAGCTTATGACTTAAAATTTCGAAAGAAAGTCCCTGTTCTTTGTAGGGTAGTTCTTCAAATCTAATATTTTTTCCGTCTAACACCAGTCTTGTAAATTCCAGAGTGTCTACCTCTATCGTTGCTGTATCATTTCGTTTGTATGCTTTTGATTTGTATAAATACGGTTTCTGTAGACCACTAACAACAGTAAGCTTTATCGTCTGCTCATTATTTTGTATTTCA
Source organism: Longicatena sp. (assembly GCA_036306885.1). Taxonomy (GTDB): domain Bacteria; phylum Bacillota_I; class Bacilli_A; order Erysipelotrichales; family Erysipelotrichaceae; genus JAXJYR01. The sequence continues at coordinate 302 of JAXJYR010000089.1, read as the reverse complement.
AGTGTGTAATTCGGTTGAGGTGAAATACTGTTATTAATTTTATTTTCAATATCTAAGCACACTTGCTTTACATCCGTTAAACCTTTCACATTTCCATCGTCATCTACTCCAAAAATAATTGTTCCACCATCATAATTCGAAAAGGCACTCACTGTTTTCAAAAAAGTATTTGTAATCGTTTCCTTGAACTCTAATATCCTCGTTTCACGCATAACAACCACATCCTTTCCAACCTTATTGATTATATTTTTTTGTTTTTTAACCGATTTTATTGTTAATATATCCTCGAACAACTTATCTTT
>JAXJYR010000088.1:0-6230 GCA_036306885.1 Longicatena sp. | reverse complement strand
CTAGAATATTTACTAAACGGTAAAGACTTTGTCTTCATGCACCCTAAAACATTTGAGCTTACAGAATTCCTATTAACCTATTTAAAGGATAATGGCTTAGAGCAGACAATTTACTATATGCGTAAAAACATATTAAATAATTTATAAAAAACATCTATACCTACAAAGCACATTATGTCTTAAAAACAATATTGCAAATCCCTTTTTGTTAAGTAATATCTATTCACTTTCTTTTAAATAACTTTATTTTATTAAGATAATTTGTATTCATATGATAAAAAAGGTCAAATCCATGGATTTGACCTTTAATGCTATCGTGCTTAGTCAAGTTATCATTCATTATTTTCCTAAAAAAGGATATATACCCATATGATACATAATCTCAGCTAAAATAATTCCTGATAAAATTCCGAGAATCCATAAAATAATTCGTTTTCTTTTACTCATAAAAACCCTCCTTTGCTAAAAAATAATAAATAGGAAATTTGAATGATCGATTTTATTAAGGCCTCATAAATATCATTTCATCAATTATTTTATAGCATAGCATTCTATTTATTTCAACGTTTCTAACAAAAATAAACAGCCACTTTTTCACGAAAATTTGCCTTACCAGATATGGTTTGAGTAGTATTTTTATGTATATATAACATAAAAATTATTAGGTTTTATATTAAAAAAAATATACATTTACTTATATTCAAGCATAATAATTTTTCGTGAAATTTTGATGTATAAATATGCTTTAAACTTGTATCATAGAAATAAATTTTATGTTACATTATTCATTTAATAATGATATTTTATTTAAAATCAGCATATAACATAATGTTATCGAGTTTGTAAATCACAAAAGAAAACTAGAGGTATAACATCGAATGATAACCTCTAGTTTGCCTACAGTCTAATCTTACAATTCTTCATCTAACGCATTTAGTAATTCTAAAATACGATTTAAATCATCTTGATCGACATAGGTAATCGCAATATGTCTTTGATCAATTTTCACTTTCGTTTGGAATTTACGTTGTAGTTTTTTCTCTACTGCTTGTAAATGAATATCTTTTTCTTTTTTAACTTCTTCTTTTGGTTGGTTAATATTTTTTACTAGCGTTTCGACAGCACGTACACTTAAATGTAAGGCAATCGCTTTTTCTGCGACTTCTTCCATGCGTTGTGGATCTTTTAACGATAATAATGCACGTACGTGTCCCATGCTTAGTTTACCATCTACCACATGTTGTTGTACCGTTTGTGGAAGCTTTAATAGACGTAACATGTTTGCGACATGCTCACGTGATTTTCCAATGCGTTTCGCTAGTTCTTCTTGTGTATAATTTAAACGAGCAATGATTTTTTCATAACCTAATGCTTCTTCAATCGCATTTAAATCTTCACGTTGAATATTTTCTAATAACGCAATTTCCATCATTTGCGCATCATCAAATTCCACAATGATAGCTGGAATTGTTTTTAGTCCTGCGATTTTGGCAGCTCTTAAACGACGTTCTCCGGCAATTAATTCATAGCCTTGAATCGCATTTTTAACGAGAATCGGAGTGAATACCCCATGTGTTTTAATCGATTCTGCTAATTCTTGTAGCTTTGCTTCATCAAAAGTACGTCGCGGTTGGTAAGGGTTTGGACGAATTATACTTACTTCAATTTCGCTTTTTTTACTTCCCTCCACTTCCGTTTTTCCTTGTTGAATTTCATCTAAAACACTAGTGACATCTTCACCAAAGATTGCGGATAATCCACGTCCTAAGCGTGTTTGATCTTTTTTTGCCATCTTATTTCACCACTTTCTTTTGTTGGTTATTACGATGGATTTCTTTTGCTAATGATGCATATGCTTTAGCACCTTCACATTTCGTATCATATTCAAAAATAGACTTACCACATGATGGTGCTTCACTTAATTTAATATTACGTGGGATATTTGTTTTATATACACGATCTTTAAAGCTATTACGTACATCTGTTTGTACCTCAAAGCTTAATTTTGTACGACTATCAAACATCGTTAACACGACACCTTCAATTACTAGATTACGGTTAAATAATTGTTGAACCAAACGAATTGTCAACAATAATTGTGTAACCCCCTCTAATGCGTAGTATTCACATTGTACTGGAATAATGACACTATCCGCAGCTGTTAAGGCGTTCGTATTTAATAAACCTAATGCTGGTGGACAGTCAATAATAATAAAGTCATATTGATCTTTAATCGGATCTAATTTTTTCTTTAAATACATTTCTTTGCCTACTTCATATTTAGCCATTTGTAAATCAGCTCCAGCTAAGTTTACCGTTGCTGGGATAATATCAATTGGAGGCATTTCAAGTGTTTGTACTACATCCTCAACTGTATAATCTTCCATTAATAAGTTATATACAGATAGACCATCATCATTTGTTTTGGCTCCAACACCTTGTGTGGCGTTCCCCTGCGCATCAAAATCTACCAACAGCACTTTATTCCCTAAGTAACCTAGTCCTGCTGAAAGATTAATTGCGGTTGTTGTTTTCCCAACTCCACCTTTTTGGTTGGCAATTGCAATAATCTTTCCCATAGTAACCTCCCTTTTATTTTGGAATGCGTATTGTAATCAATACATCATCGTCTCGTTCTTCTTCATTCATTTCTACGACCGTACCTGTTCTTTGAATCATAGAAACAGCTTGTTTAATCGTATTCATCGCAATACGAATCGATTTTGAAATCACTTTACGTATCACGACTGGTTTTTCTGGTTGTTGTTTTTTGGCAACCATTTTTTCTGTTTGCGCTACCGTTAATCCTTTTTTCTGAATTATTTGTAACGCTTCTGCTTGTTTATCACTATCTAATGCTAATAAAGCACGTGCATGACGTTCACTAATTGAATGATTACGCACTGCTTCTTTCACGCTTTCACTTAAGTTTAACAAACGAATTTTATTGGCGATGGCACTTTGCGATTTCCCAATTCTTAAAGCCAATTGTGACTGTGTTAAATTCGAAATACGAATAATATCTACATAGCTCTGTGCTTCTTCGATTGCACTTAAATCACTACGTTGAATATTTTCAATCAATGCTAGCTCTGCCATTTGTAAATCATCCGCAGGCATGATATGTACCAGAACTTCCGTCGCTCCATTTAAGCGCATCGCACGATAACGACGTTCTCCTGCCACAATTTGATACATTCCGTCAACCTCACGAACTGTAATTGGTTGAATTAATCCATTTTCACGAATAGATTGGGCTAAATCCATTAACTCTTCTTCTCCAAAATGGATGCGTGGTTGATATGGATTCGGCTCAATTAGGTCAATTGCGACCATTTTAACTTCTCTCATACGAAACCCCCCTATTATAAAGGATTCTTTTTAATTTTCGCAAACGCACGTGGATATTGCTTTGGCGTTGCTTTTACCTTACGAAAAACATAATTAATACGTTTCGCTTGATCACTTAAGTGGACTTCATATTCTGCTTCTTTTTTTACTCCTAAAGTACCTAATGCTTTTTTCGCTTCTTCATACTCGCTTTGAGCATTGGCACCCTTCATTGCTAAGAAAATACCACCTTGTTTCACAAGCGGAATACATAATTCTGATAACATTCTTAAGTTGGCCACAGCTCGCGCTGATACTACATCAAATGACTCACGATGTGTTAATGCATATACCTCAGCACGTTCATGTACTAATGTCACATCGCTCAGCTTTAACGTATGACAAAGCTCCTTTAAGAACGTAATACGTTTTCCTAATGTTTCTACAATTGTAACCTTTAGTTCTGGATAAACAATTTTTAAAGGAATACTTGGAAATCCGGCACCTGCCCCAACATCACAAAAAGTTCCTGTTAACGCAACATCAAAAGATGGTAATAAAGAATCTAAGAAATGCTTCTCATATACTTCATTGATTTCAGTAATTGCCGTAAGATTCATTTTTTCATTCCATTCTGCTAACATCTTTGCATAATCTAAGAATTGTTGTTTTTGCGTATCACTTAACACAATTTGATGTTTCGCTAATTCTTCATAAAAAGTTTCAATTGTAAATTGTTGATCCATACTAAAACCTCCAGTAGCTATTATTATATCAAAGTTATAGTCAGAAAAAAACATTTCTTTTGATTATTTGTTTATTGACAACTTCCTCCACTTGCGATGATTGCTGACTCAAACATACCCCAATCAAATGTTTCGTCATCGACATCAATTGATAAGCGTGCTTGAATGTCTTCTGATAATTCTTCTAAATCTAAATGCATTTTCATTACATAAAAAACATTATCATAAACAAGCTCTACTTCATATCCATCACTTTCTTGTCCATCTAATATTTCGTTAATATATTCTAAATTATACATTGCGGTATCGGCAGTTCCAAAACCATAATTGATTAAAGCACCTTCGGTTAGCACCATTTCTGCATCTAATTGTGTTACGCGTTCGTGGTTTGTCGAAGTCGCAACGACCTTAGCTGACATATCATTTTCTGAAATCGTACAGGTTTTAGAAATGGGTTCCTTTGTCTCTTGACACCCACAAAGCATCATTAACATTGTAAAGATTATCATTGTTTTTTTTAACATATTATCATCCTTCCTATTATCAATATCATATCATATTTTCGATAAAAAAAGAGCCTAAGCTCTATGGAATCGCATCTATACAACTCTAATATTAAGTTCAAGCTCTTATTTGTGGTTTAGATTATATCAAAAATATTTTAAATATGATATATTTTTTATCCTTTTTATTTAACTATCATTGTAATAATTGATGATAGAAACGTTCTAATGCTCCATTGATACTAACGAAGACTAGTCCTACCGCAATCATCACAATCCAAACACATTTTAAATACGCGGATGCAGGTAGATGAAAAAGCCATGCACTTAAAAAACATAACAACGCTCCTATTAATAATAACATACCAATTGTAGTATAAATCGTATATTTCTTAGTTTGATTTTGATAATAAGTTGTAAGCTGATGTTTCACTTTATCACTAAGTTGATTTTTATTTTTGATAAGTTGTTGGTTTTGCATATTTAATTTTTGTGTGCTTAAAACCATCGCAATACCTAATACAACCATAACAATCATACATCCTATTCCTAGTTTTTCAATTTCCCAGGTAATAATGTGATTACTTTGGAGTTGTTTTAGTAACATCATTGGAAGATAAGCACATATCCAACAGGCTAGTCCGATACCTGTTCTGGTTGTAATTTTTACTTGATTATCTAAAAATTCCTGTGCTTCTTTCATTGTCATACTTTTAGTTTCCATATGTACCTCTAAAAATAGCCACCATGAGGTGGCTATTACATATTATTCAGCTTCTGTGTAATCAATTGCTAATTGTGCAATTGTTCCATCGTCTAACATTTTTTGAAGCGATGCGTTAATTTTATCTAGAAGTTCTTTGTTTCCTTCTTTTACCGCAATTCCATATTCTTCTTTTTCGAATGTTTCACTGTCTTCTACAATTTTTAATCCTTCATTGTCTCCAACAAATTTTTCTGCTGTAGCTGAGTCAATTACTACAACATCACATTTTCCATTTACTAATTCTAAGACAGCTTCTGTTCCTTTTTTAAATGCTTCGTATTCGTATCCAAGTTTTTTCACACATGTTTCTCCAGTGTATCCTTGAATTACAACAATTTTTTTGTCAGCCATATCACTTGCTTTGGCAATATCTGAATCTTCTTTTACGATCATTACTTGTGTCGCTGCGTAGTAAGGAATAGAGAAATCTACTGATTTTTCACGTTTTGGATCAATTGTCATACCAGCGATAGTTGCGTCGATTTGTCCATTTTCTAATGCTAATAATAATGAATCAAATTCCATATTTTCACTTACTGGTGTCATGTTGTTTTCTTCAGCGATTTGTTTGGCAATTGCAATGTCGATTCCATCAAATTCTCCAATAATTCCATTTCCTGAAATAAATTCAAATGGTGGAAACTCTGCGTTTGTACCAAATTTAATTGGTGTTGCAGCTTCTTCTGAACTTCCTCCACAGGCACATAATGTTACTAACATAAATACGGCCATCACACTCATCATAAACTTTTTCATATTATCTTCCTCCCTTTTATGATTTATTACAACACTTTACTTAAGAACGATTTTGTACGTTCATGTGTTGGGTGATCAAAGATTTGTTCTGGTGTTCCTTGTTCAACAATTACACCTTCATCCATGAAT
>JAXJYR010000087.1:0-1468 GCA_036306885.1 Longicatena sp. | reverse complement strand
TAACTGTTTATTTAGGGGAAGCTTGTACATTAACAAAAATGGTTACATATACATATTATGCCGATGGACGTTACTATTTCTATGAAATTGAAATAAGTTTAGATGGTTCAAACTGGATGAAAGTGGCAAGTCGTGAAGAAACATATGGAACGCAACCTGGAATGAAGAGTGAAACTTATACGTTTGACCCATATTACACGGCACGTTATGTACGTTTTAATGCTTTACATAACTCACAAGGTAATGGACAATTCCATTTAATTGAATTAGAAGTATATGGTATTTCTAACTCAGTCAATGTTGCTTTAGGTAAAAACGTATCTGCGACAAATGCCGATGGTGGTACATCGCCAACTGTAATTACGGATGGTGGTTTACAAGGATACTGGGATGGAGGAAGTGCAAGTGAAGAAAACCCTCAAAGCTTCACAATTGACTTAGCTTCAGCTTACAACATTTCAAGTATGAAAGCATTCCCTTATACAGGTGATCGTTGGTATGACTACAATATTGAAGTATCAGTTGATGCCAAAACTTGGACACCTGTTGCAAAACGTAGTGAAGTTCATGGAACAATTCCAGCCTTTGCAGGTGAAACTTATCGTTTTGAAACACCAGTTTATGGACGTTTTGTGCGTGTAAATATGACACATAACTCTGCCAACCCAGCGGTTCATATGCGTGAGTTTGAAGTATATGGAGAAATTGATCCAAACTATGAAGCGCCAAATGTTGATGCGCAAGACCCAGATAACGTGGCATTTAAAAAACCAATTAGTTCACACTTAAACACAAATTCATTAGATGCAATTGTAGATGGATTTGATCAAACAGTATGTACAGGAGACTTTGCCCCTGCATACTTCGATGTTGATTTAGAACAAAACTATGATTTAAGTGATGTAGAATTAACATTCCCAGTGAAAAATGGACGTTACTACTACTTCAGCGTATATGGTTCAAAAGATGCCACAAACTATGATCGCTTATATCAAGAACGTTCACAAGTGGTTCCTGAAAATGGAAAATATGTGATTCATTTATCGGAATTAGAAGATACAACATATCGCATTGTTCGTGTGTTTGTAGAATATGTAAGTGATTCTAAAACTTCTGTACTTGGAGAAGTACGTGTACATGGTCAAGCTACAGGAGAAAACAAAGACAAATTATTAAATGATTACACATTAGAAGATGGTAAAGAAAAAGACATGAACGTTGTTGAAACGATTCTTGATGTGGAAGCATTCGACGAGAGTGAATATGCTGCCCCTATTACTGAAGCAGAAGTTATCGAAAACGTATATGGAATTATTGATCGTATTGTAGGATCGCAATATCGTGATTGGTTCACATTTGAATTAGTCAATGATCCAACTAGAACTAAAGATTGGTACTCAGTAGAATTTGATCAAGATACAAACAAAGTGGTCATCAAAGGAAACGAAGGTCTATCTTTATCAAGTGG
>JAXJYR010000086.1:0-2506 GCA_036306885.1 Longicatena sp. | reverse complement strand
GCGATGGTGCAATTATGATTACGGCTTCGCATTTACCATTTCAACGTAATGGAATGAAATTCTTTGATCGTAATGGTGGTTTAAACAAAGCAGATATTAAAGAAATTATTACTTATGCTGTAGAAAACAACTTTACAAGCAAGGCTGATGGAAGTGTTACAGAACGTGACTTAATTTCTGATTATGCTTTATTCTTACGTAACTTAATTTGTGAACGTGTAAATCATCCAACCAACTATAACCAACCATTAAGTGGTTTACACATTGTTGTCGATGCTGGAAATGGTTCTGGTGGATTCTATGTTAACAAGGTATTAGAACCACTTGGGGCAAATTGTGAGGGTTCACAATTCTTAAATCCAGATGGAAGCTTTCCAAACCACATTCCAAACCCTGAAGATAAAAAAGCAATGGCATCTATTCGTAGTGCAGTCTTAAAAAATAATGCTGATTTAGGTATTATTTTTGATACTGATGTTGACCGTTCTTCAGCTGTTGATAAATTTGGTAATCCAATTAGTCGAAATGCGATCGTTGCTTTAGCAGCAGCTTTAGTTCACAAAAAACACCCGGGTACTGCTATTGTAACAGACTCTACAACAAGTGATGAATTACATGATTTCTTAGAAAATGAATTACATGTAAAACATTTACGTTACCGTCGTGGATATAAAAACGTTATTAACAAAGCGATAGAATTAAATGAACATGGAATTGATTGTCAACTAGCCATTGAAACAAGTGGACATGCAGCCTTTAAAGAAAACTTCTTCTTAGATGATGGAGCATATTTAGCCACTTTAATTGTCATCGAAGCTGCCTTAATGCACCAACAAGGACAATCTATCGATCAATTAATCGCCAACCTAAAACATCCTTTAGAAGCCAAAGAAGTACGTATTCCTATTTTATGTGATGACTTCCAAGACTATGGTAGTGATGTTTTAGAAACATTATTTGAATATGCTAAAAACAACGATACATTCTTAGTTGCGAATGATAACTATGAAGGAATTCGTGTATCATTTGATGAAAATCATGGTAATGGATGGTTCCTATTACGACAATCATTACATGATCCTATTTTGCCAATCAATGTGGAAAGTAAAGACGAAGGTGGATGTAAAATCATATTAGCTGCTTTATATGAAGTACTACAAGATTTTAACTCATTAGATTTACGTCCATTAAAGAAAGAGATTTAATGTGAAAAATGTAATTGTTGTATTTGCCCAAAACCCCATTGATATCGATGCCAGAGAAGAATTCTTAGGTTTATGTGAAGCTTGTGAATTAGAAATTGTTAGAATGTTTTTTCAAAATGTTAAAGAAATTTCACATCGCACTTATATTGGAAGTGGAAAAGCTGCTGAAATCAAAGAATATATGAATGAAAATGAGGTCGATGGTGTTTTATTTGCGAATAACTTATCTGCGGTTCAATTAAAAAACCTAGAAGAAATCTTTGATTGTCCGATTATGGATTATAGTGATGTTATTTTAGAAATCTTTGAACGTCGCGCTGCCTCTCCTTTATCACGCCTACAGGTAGAATGTGCGCGTTTAAAACGAGTATTACCACGATTAATTGGTGCTAACCAATCACTATCACGCCAAGGTGGTGGAGGTTTAAATAAAGGTAGTGGAGAAAAGAAATTAGAACTTGATCGTCGTCGTATTAAATCACGTATTTCAGAAATTGAACGTGAATTAAAAAGCATCAAAAAACAACGTGATACACAACGTCAAAAACGTTTACGTTCTAACTTACCTATTGTCTCATTAATTGGATATACCAATGCTGGTAAATCTACTTTAATGAATGCCTTATTAAAACATATTAATGCCAATGAAGACAAACAAGTACTCCAACAGGATATGTTATTTGCGACCTTAGATACAAGCTTACGTCAAATTCAATTAAAAGGTGGATTATCCTTCTTATTAAGTGATACTGTTGGATTTATCTCTAATCTTCCCCATGAATTAGTAGATGCCTTTCATTCTACCTTAGAAGAAGTTACCTATGCCGATTTATTATTAGAGGTTGTCGATATTAGTGATGAACAAGCTAATAAACAGATGGCAGTTACCAAAGAAACATTAAATACGATTAAAGCTGGTCATTTACCGATTTTAAGAGTATATAATCAATGTGATAAAACAGATATTCAATATCCTAAAGCAGAAGGTGATGAAGTTTATATTAGTGCGATTGAAGAAGATAGTATCATGTTTTTATTAAATGAAATTCAAAAGCACCTATTCCCTTCTCGTATGCAAATTAACATTTCACTTCCATATCATGAAGGTTCTTTACTTTCTTATATTCATGAACATGCTAGTATTCAAAAGGAAGAATATTTAGATGAAAGTATTGAGCTTCGTATTGAAATTGATGAAATGTATATAAAACCATTAAAGGAATATATAAAAATTGAAAATGAGAACTAGTAATCTAGTTCTTTTTCATTAAAAAAGGTCATACACATGAGTGTATGACCTT
>JAXJYR010000085.1:0-2550 GCA_036306885.1 Longicatena sp. | reverse complement strand
CAGTTTTCAATGTCCTCTCACTCGCTTTCCGCCGAGTGCTCATTTATATTACCACCTTCTCCTTCCTTTGTAAAGCTTTTTTTTCACTTTTTTTCTCCTTTTTTCTCTGATTTCTCCTCTTTCTCCCCTTTTTTCCCCTTCTCATCGTGCTTTTTTCCGTTTTGTTTTTTTTATGTGTTTTTTATTCTATAATAAAAAAAGAACATTATTTAATGTTCCTTTTTATCTTTTTAGCCGAATATTTCTTCACTATCCAATATTATTGTGATCGGTCCGTCATTAATTAATGACACCTTCATGTCAGCACCAAAAATTCCTGTATCAACTTTAATTCCAAGCATTTTTATTTTTTCATTAAAATAATCATACAATGGTGATGCTAAGTCCGGTTTAGCAGCATCTATAAAGCTTGGTCTTCTTCCTTTTTTACAATTTGCATATAATGTAAATTGTGATATAGATAATATACTACCTCCCACATCCAACAATGATAAATTCATTTTGTCGTTTTCATCCATAAATATTCTTAAATGGATAAGCTTATCTATCATTTTATCAACTATTAATTTGTCATCTGTATGAGTAAAACCAACAAGAACCATAAATCCCCGTTCTATTTGACCATTTATTTTTTTATCAATTGTTACTGAACTAGATTGAACCTTTTGTACAACCAATTTCATAATTTATTCACCTATCTTTCGTTTTAAAAAAATGATATAATCATTATATCAAATTTTAATTTAAAGGAAAGTGAAAAATGAACACAACTCTTGCACATAGAATGCGTCCACAATCTTTAGACGATATATTAGGGCAACAACATTTAATAGGTAAAGGAAGATTATTAAGACAATTCGTCAATAAAAAACATCCTTTATCAATTATACTATACGGTCCGCCCGGATGTGGTAAAACCACTATCGCTAGTGCCCTTGCTAACGATTTAAATATACCTTTTAGAATATTTAATGCATCTACTGGAAATAAAAAAGAAATGGATATGATTATTGCTGAGGCTAAATTATCTAATGGGCTATTTGTTATTATCGATGAAGTTCATCGTTTAAATAAAGACAAACAGGATCATCTATTACCACATATTGAAAACGGCTTACTTGTTATTGCTGGATGTACTACTGCTAATCCTTATCATTCTATCAATCCTGCCATTAGATCTCGTTGTCATATTTTAGAAGTACAGCCATTGACGCAAGATGATATAATAAAGGGATTAAAAAAAGGAATTGTTAGTGAAAAAGGATTGAACAATAAATATCAAGTTGAAGAAGATGTATTAGCATATATTGCAAAACTTTCTAGTGGTGATATTCGTTATGCCTATAATTGTTTAGAAGCAGCAAGTATTGTAACACAAGATAACTATATCACATTGGATGATATCAAAAAGGTTGTAACCCATCCTAATGTACAATATGATAAAGATGAAGATCAGTATTATGATACATTAAGCGGATTACAAAAATCGATCAGAGGAAGCGATCCAAATGGTGCTATGTATTATTTTGCAAAATTAATAGAAGCAGGAGATATTGAATCGTTAGAAAGAAGACTAATCACAACCGCTTATGAAGATATAGGTCTAGCAAATCCTAATCTTTGTATGCGTACTGTCATGGCATTTCAAGCTGCAAAAACTATTGGTTTTCCTGAAGCGAGAATTCCTATCGCTAGTGTGATTATTGATTTATGCCTATCACCCAAATCTAAATCTAGTGAAGCTGCTATTGATGCCGCATTATCTTCTTTAAAACAACACGCATATAAAGCACCTTTATATTTACGATTAACACCAGTGGGACTAGATGAAGATGAAAAATACAATTATAATCGACCAGAATTATGGGAATATATCCAATATTTACCAGATGCAATCAAAAATGAACAGTTTTATATTCCTTGGATGACTAGTCAATACGAAAAAGCTCTTGCTGAAAATTATCGAAGAATACTGAAACACGGACGTACAAATAACATAAAAGCTTTAAATCAAAAAGGAAATCATCAAAAATGATTTCCTTTTAGCATATCTTATTTTCTTTTAAAAAACTTAAAACATTTAATACTGTTTCATCAAAATGATTTAGATTCACCTCAAACCAATGCATATCAAACTGATTCTTAAACCAAGTATATTGTCTTTTCGCATAATTACGTGAATTCTTCTTGATGAGTTCACTTACTTCACCTTTAGAAATATAACCATCAAAATAATCAAACCATTCTTTATAACCGATACCTTTCATACTTTGCATAGTTTTATTATAACCTAAGTTATACAATCTTTTCACTTCAGTTTCTAAACCATTATTAAACATAATATCAACGCGACGATTAATACGTTTATATAAAAGTTCTCTTTCAAGTGTAAGACCAATAAAACAAGCATCATATAGACAAATATGTTGTTGTTCTTCCAACATTTCACTTTTTTTCTTACCTGTCAATTCAAATATTTCAATAGCTCTTAAAACTCTTTGACGATTATTAAAATGCAATTCATCAGCACTCTTCATATCAATACTTCTT
>JAXJYR010000084.1:0-6871 GCA_036306885.1 Longicatena sp. | reverse complement strand
GTAACACACTACCAAGTTTACCGTGCAACAAGCTCAACTGGTAAATACACTAAACTTACTACAACTACTTCAACAAGCTACACAGCTAAATCTTTAACAAAAGGTAAAAAATACTACTTCAAAGTACGTGGTTACAAAACTTATAAATCTGGAGATGACGTAAAATACACAGTTTACACTCCATACTCAAAAGTTAAATACGCTACAGCGAAATAGTATGTAATACAATGAGACAGTCTCGAAAGGGACTGTCTTTTTGGATGCTTGAAAAAAAAGAAGTAATCTACTATAATCATGGGTAGGTGATTTTATGGTAAAAGGTTTAGTCTTTTTTGATTATGATGGAACATTAGTAGATGAAAGAGATGGTATTTATGCACCTACAACGCAAACGATTGAAAGTGTTTCAAAGCTACAAAAGAATGGATATTATTGTTTCTTAGCGACAGGGAGAGCATTAAGTTACTTGCCTAAAGCGATTCATACGCTAAATTTAGATGGATTTGTCACAAGTAATGGTGCTGTGATTAGTTTAAATCATGAAATCATTCATGGTGATTATTTTAAAGAAGCACAATTGAAAGAAATGATGGAGTATTGTAAGACACATCGCCTAAATTACTTTTTAGAAGGTAATCAAAAAGTATATGTTAAAGATATCAATGAAAAAGAGTTTTTACACTTTGTCGATTATTATAAAATGGATATGAACTGGTTTTCTCATGTCGATGATTTGAAGGATGATCCAATTTCAAAAATGACTTTTATTTGTGAAAATCAAGAAGAAGTTCTAAAGCACGGTGCTTATTTATCTAAGGATTATGATATTTGTTACCACAGAGGATGTCATACCTTTGATATTTGTCAAAAGCATATTTCGAAAGGAACGGCTATTGATATATTAAAAGATAAATATCATTTAAAGAAAGAAGATTGTATTAGCTTTGGTGATGGTGATAATGATTATGCTTTAATCAAACATGCAGGATATGGAATTGTAATGAAAAAACATCATCCATCGCTAGATGAAGTAGCATATGATTGTACCGAATCGGTATTAAACGAAGGAATTACAAAAGCATTATTAAAATATAAATGGATTGGAGAATAACAATGGAATTAAATATGGATGAGTTAAAAATACGTTTAAATTCTGATAGTAAGTATTTACAGAGTAATGACATGCGTGTTGTCGAAGTAAAAAAAGGATATGCCAAAGTTGAAATGATTATTGATGAGCATATTTTAAATGTCCATGGTTTTGTCCATGGAGGAGCTCTATATTCTTTAGCTGATACGGCTGCTGGTGCTGCTTCTTTTGCGACAGGTCGTGATTCAGTAACCCTTGCAGGAACAATTAACTATATTAAGCCTGGTAAAGGGGGAAAATTAGTCGGTATTGCCCAGGAAATATCAGCAGGAAGAACGACTGGGGTTTATGAGGTATTTATTTTTAATGATGCAGAGGTATTACTATCAAGAGCTACATTTACAATGTTTTTCTTAGATGGAGATCGTTATCGTAAACAAAAAGCAGAGTGTTAAGACTCTGCTTTGTGGTTTTGTGCATCTTCTTGTAATAATGTAATGAATTGATAAAATTTATCTAAAATTAAGCCGATTCCATAGCAAATAAAGGAATAAGCAAAAAAAGGTACAACATTACCAAAGTAAGTATTAACAATGTCACTAAAAATTAGTTCTGTAGATTCTTTCATATAATCAAGATATTGATAAGTATCAATTAAACGATAAACAGAAACAAACAATAGAAATACAGCGACAACATAAAAAAATAAACTTGATTTACAAATTTTCAATTTAGACACCTCACTTATTTCTATTATAAACTTAATAAATGAAAAAAACATCTTTTTTTGTAATAAGCCTTGAAAATTAAAAGGTGCAAAGGTATAATGACAAAGCAATTAATGATGCAGAAGTGGTGGAATGGCAGACACGCTATCTTGAGGGGGTAGTGGGCGGATGCTCGTGTGAGTTCAAGTCTCATCTTCTGCACCAATTGATAGAAGGAGAACCAATATGGTTCTTTTTTTTATGAAATGTAAAAATATGTAAAATATAGCTAGTAGAAACTAATAATTTGGTGTATATTTATATATGTAAGAGTATCAAATGAGGTGTGATTATGGTAAGAAAATTAGGGATTGATTTAGGTACTACAAATTTATTAATTTGCTCAGATAACAACGGTGTCATTGTCGATGAACCTGCGGTCATTACAATTGATGCAAAAACAAAAAAATGTATTGCGGCTGGATTAGAAGCACGTGAAATGGTAGGACGTACACCTAAAAATATGATTTGTATTCGCCCATTAAAAGATGGGGTAGTTGCGGATTATGAGGCAACCGATTTAATGTTAAACTACTTCTTAAAAAAATGTAATTTAAGAGGAATGTTCTCTCGTAATGTAATTTTAATTTGTCACCCAACTAAAATTACGTCTGTTGAAAAAAATGCAATTCGTGACTGTGCATATCGTGCAGGTGCTAAAAAAGTTTATTTAGAAGAAGAACCAAAGGTTGCGGCATTAGGGGCAGGACTAGAAATTGGAAAAGCTAGTGGTAACATGGTATTAGATATTGGTGGAGGAACAAGTGATATTGCAGTATTATCACTAGGAGATATTGTATGTTCAACATCAATTAAAACTGCAGGTAATAAAATTACCCAAGATATTTTAGATAATGTTCGTTTGAAAAAAAGAATGCATATTGGGGAACAGACTGCAGAAGAAATTAAAGAAAAAATTGGAAATGCTTTAGTTTTAGATGAACCTGAGACAATTACAGTGTCAGGTAGAGATGCTGAAACAGGATTACCTCATGCAATTGAAATTAATTCAAATGAAGTACAAGAATATATCAAAGGTTCTTTACAAGAAATCGTGAATGCGACAAAAACGATTTTAGAGGTTACACCGCCAGAATTGGCTGCGGATATTGTACAACGTGGTTTAGTTTTAACTGGAGGAGGAGCATTATTGAAAAACCTAGATTTATTAATGCGCCAAGAATTAAAAATTCCAGTACATGTAGCTGATAATGCATTACGTTGTGTTGTCGATGGATGTACAATGATGTTAAAAAATTTATAAAATAGTATCAAGCTCCTACAAATAATTTTTGTATATAGGAGCTTTTTTTGTACGATAATTTGTGAATATGTGAAAATATGGAAAAGTAAAAAGCCTATGTTTCCTTTACAAAAATGCCAAGATAGAGTATCATTAACAGAGGAAAAGAGATGATGAAATGAAGAAATTATTTCGTAAAATAAAGGTTCAAATTAAGATGACAATTGTAAATGTCATTCGTAATTTTGGTTTGACAATTTCGGCTTCTTTTTGTATTTTCCTTACGATGACTTTAGTGGCAGCACTTGCGCTAGTTACAAGTAATTTAAACTATATGAGTAAAAATATTGAGTCGGAATTGAGTGTTCGAGTATCAATTGATCCTGTTTTAAATGATGAAGGAATTATCAAATTACAGGATGATATAAAAAAACTAGATGGTGTAGTAGATGTTCAGTTCCGCAGTAAGGATGAAGAATTAGCTGCCTATAAAAAAGAATATAAATCAAGCGATGAATTATTCTCAATGTATGAAGGGGATAGTAATCCGATTACAGATGCGCTTGTTATTAAAGCAGAAAGTGCAGTAAAAATGAAATCAATTAGCTTGAAGATATCGATTATGGATGGTGTTCTGCGCGTAAGTGATGGGGGAATGATGGCCCAACAATTACTGCAAATATTTGAAATGATTCAATATGGAGGATCAATCACTATCATTGTATTTCTTTTAATGGCTATCTTTTTAATTGCAAATAAAATTAAAATGTCAATTTATACAAGACGTGATGAATTTGCGATTATGCGATTTGTTGGTGCAGGAAACTGGTTTATTCGTATTCCAATGATGTTAGAAGGAATGATAATTGGATTGATTGGAGCTATGCCAGCTGCAGTCTTAACGATTTTAGGGTATTTTGCGCTATATCAAGATATGGATGGAGTTGTAATGAGTAATATGTTGACATTACAACCAACAATGCCTTTAGCTACAACACTAGCTGTCTTATTAATTATTTGTGGAATGACAGTAGGTCTTATTGGAAGCTTGATTTCTACAAGTCGTAATTTGAAATGGAAACGTTAGGAGGAATGTTATGCGAAAGTTAATATTATTTATCATGACATTTTGTACGGTGGTTTTAACAACCTCGAATGTTACAATGTATGCAGAAGACTTCAGCGGTAGAGAAGATGAAATGAATGGCAAATGTGCTGTGATTCAAGATTATGAAACACAACAAGAATGTATTAAATACAAAGAATATTTAGATCAAAAAAAGATGAATATTGATGAAGAAATCGCTAATATTCAAGGGGAAATTGATAAAGTACAAGGAAATATGGAAAAACTAAAAAATGATATTTCACAAAATAAAACCCAATTAGAAACATTAGCCAAAAATATCAAAAGCACAACAGAAGCTATTGAACAAAGTAAAAAAAGAATCGAAGAGCTAAGAGTTGAAATCGATGAAAAAACATTGGATATTATCGATCGTGATCAAAATATGAAGGATCGTTTAAAGGAACTTCAACCTTATACTTCAAGTAATCAATATATTGAGTTTATTATGGGAGCTAAATCTTTTGCGGATTTATTACGTCGCTCTGAAATTTTATCTGAATTAAGTAATTATGAATCAATGCAAATTGAAGTTTTATCAGAAGAAAGAGATGCCTTAAATCTTGATAAAAGTAACTATGAAACACAAAGAGAATTGTTGCAGGCACAAAAGTTAAACTTAGAAAATGATAAAGCCAAAGAAGAAAAATTAATGAAGCTGAATGAAAAGTTAATTGGTGAATATCGTAAAAAAGAAGATGAACTTTATGAAGAAAAAGTAATGCTTCAATTGCAACAAACAACAATTCCAAATGTAAATACAGAATTAATTGTGCAGTCAAATCCTGATAGTGGAATTCAAGACTTAGAGGATCTTGGAAATATGGAGACAAGTGCTGCTTTTATAAAACCGATTAAGGGAAATGAATATGTATATTCAGCTGGTACTTGGGCTTATCCTCAAGGCGGATTACATCGAGGTGTAGACTTTGGGACATTTGGGCAAGGAAAAGAAGTAGTAGCTCCAGCCAATGGAATTATTGTTTGGGCTTTTGAAGGATGTCCATCACCAGATGGCAATAATTATCCAAACAGCTGTGGTATTCCATTAGGTGGAGGGAATAATGTATTATTCGTGTGTGAAGTAGATGGAATTGCATATGCGATGCCAATGTACCATTTACAATCTGTATTCGTAAAAGAAGGTCAAGTGGTAACACAAGGACAAACGATTGGGCTAAGTGGGAACTCAGGAAATAGTACTGGACCGCATTTACATATAGAAATTATCAAGATTGGTGCAATGAGCTTAGATGCGGCAGTCGTAAAATTTAATCAAAGCTCAGACTTTACCTTTGGGGCAGGATGGGGAATGGATCCAAAACCATGTGGTGATGCGCCTTGTCGATTACGACCAGAGATTTATTGGCTAGATTAAGAGTGAGAAATCACTCTTTTTTTACGCAACTTAATTATTGATAGCGCTTTCTTGATGTTGCTTAAAGATGTATAATAAAAATAACAAATAAGTTAGGAGGAAGCTTATGAAACGATTTATTACTTATTTTTTGGCTTTAATGTTAATGTTGAGTAATGTTACATTTCCGATTTCCTTGGAAATAGAAGCTGCAACAACCAAAAACATTGCGTTAAACGCAACAGTTACTGTATCAGGAGTAGAGGTAACTAAATTTGAAGCTAAATACATGAACGATGGAGTAAAACCACTTGATATTGCAAATCCAACAACATCAGATAATAGTAAACGTTGGTCATCAAATCAAACTTTACCATCAACACCAGTATGGACTTACTTTGATTTAGGAAGTGTACAATCATTTTCACAAATAAACTTGTATTGGCAAAAAGCAGATGCGATTGATTATGATATTCAAATTAGTAATGATAAAACAGAATGGCAAGTAATTAAAACCATTACTGCAGAACTAGACCAAGTAGGACGCGTGGATGAAGTTTTATTTGATACACCGCAAAGTGCACAATACGTACGTGTTTATGTGCGCAAAGGAATTACTGAAATTCGTAGTGATGTGAAAGGTGTCAGTTTGTATGAAGTAGAAATTTTGCAAGTAAACGAAGAGGAAACACCTGAAGAATCAGATAATTTGGCATTAGGTAAAGAAGTGGTGGCAAATGGATATGAAAATAACACATCATTTACACCGTTAAAAGCAGTAGATGGATTAAAACCAAGTGATATGAGTGTCCATGATACTAAAGATCCAAATTATCCAAGTCGTTGGTCAAGTCTAGCAACATTACCATCAACACCAGTATGGTTATCTGTTAATTTAGGTAGTGTTAAAACCTTCCAACAAGTCGATATTTATTGGCAAAAAGCAAACGCAAGTGAATATCAAATTGAAATCAGTCAAGATGGAGAAGATTGGGAATCTATTAAAACCGTTGAAAGAGAACAACAAGCGGTTACCCCAAGACTAGATCAAATTGCTTTTGCGCAACCAATTCAAGCCCAATATGTACGAATCTATGTAACAAAAGGAAATGGTACCCATGGAAATGTAGGTATCTTTGAACTTGAAATTTATCGAGAAGCAACGGTTGAAGTAGAAAAAACATCCTTAGAACAACAAGCACTTGCGTTATTAGAAGAAGGTGCTATTTCCATTGAAAATGATCAAATTATATTCCCACAATTAGAAGGATATACATTCTCTTTATAT
>JAXJYR010000083.1:0-2533 GCA_036306885.1 Longicatena sp. | reverse complement strand
TAGTTTTCTTTGTGATATGTTTCCTGGAATAAAATATATGTACCAATTCCTGCTTCTTTTAATTTACGGTAGTTTTCTACTGTAGTCGCAGCGATGTTTACATTGACACGACGAATTGCGCCATTTTTATGTTGAATCGAATAAATTGTTTTAATACTTTCTAATACATATTCAAGAGGACAGTTTACAGGGTCTTCTCCTGTTTCTAGAGCTAAACGTTTGTGTCCCATATCTTGTAGGGCAATAACTTCCGCTTTAATTTCTTCTTGTGTTAATTTTTTACGACAAATTGTTTTGTTTTTGTAGTGGTATGGACAATATACACACCCATTTACACAATAGTTTGATAAGTATAATGGCGCAAACATTACAATTCGATTACCATAAAATTTTTCTTTAATTTTTTTCGCTAATGCGAACATACGTTCATTTTCTTCTTCAATGTCACATTCTAATAATAACGCAGCTTCACGGTGTGTTAACCCTTTTCCATCTGCTGCACGATCAATTAAAGCATGAATCAATTCTTTGTTTGATTTGTTTGCTTCTGCATAAGCTAGTGTGTCTTTAATTTCTTGATCATTAATAAATTCTTCTGCTTTTTTTGATAAAATATCATACTTTGCCATGTTTAATTCCTCCCTATTTTATCTTACTATCGCCTTTTTCAATCACGATTTCATAACCAATTTCTTGCATTTGTAATTTTAGCTTTTCGATTGCTTGGGCTGCCTCATCATCCATACACGCTTTATCATTGTATAACATATATTTTTTACGTTGGGATAACGGGGATAAGTTTGGCATAATTACATTTCCTCCAGCTAATATTCCTAATTCTCTTCCCTTTGGATGAATGGTTGATAAAGCTGTTGTACTTGGTAATAATACCCCTGGTAGCATTAATCTTAAGATGGATAATAGCATTAAGGTTAAAGTAAAGCTTCCTTTGGCTTCTTCTTTAAACGGTGTATCACAATGTGGTAAAAAAGGTCCAATTCCAATCATATGGGGTTGAAACTCTTTCATATATTTTAAGTCTTGATAAATATGTTCATATGTTTGATATGGAGAACCTACCATAATTCCACATCCTGTTTGAAATCCTATTTCCCGTAAGTTTTTTTGACATAACAAACGATTTTGGAGAGTTAAGCTTGCAGGATGTAACTTTTGGTAATGGTCTTCATTGGCACTTTCTTGACGTAATAAATAACGGGTTGCCCCTGCATCATACATTGCCTGATACTGTTTCCTACTTTTTTCACCTAAGGATAAGGTAATTGCACAATCAGGATAATCCTGATGAATTTGGGCTACAATATCACAAATATTATCATCATATAAATAGTTTTCTCCCGATTGCATCACAAAGGTACGAAATCCTAATTCATATCCTTCTTTCACACATTCCATAATTTCTGCTTTACTTAAAGCATAACGTTCTACCTTTTGATTACTACAACGTATTCCACAATAGTAACAATCATTTTTACAAATATTACTTATTTCAATTAGCCCACGGATATATACTTTATTCCCATAGTTTTCACGTTGGCGTATTTGAGCATACTCCGCTAGTTTTTTTCTTACTTCTTCATCCTCATGCAACGATAATAAAGTAATCATTTCATCTTCTTCTAACCAACCCGTATGAAAGAGTTTTTCAATTAATTTATTCACTTCCATTTTTTATGTTGGAATATAGGGTTTTACTACTTACCCCATGTAATGCGCCTAGTTTTCCCGATAAAGTCGAAATGATATTTTGTGGTGCATCAATCATCACTGATATCATTGATATGTTTCGTTTTTCATAAGGAATCCCCATACGTCCAATAATATAGCTTCCATATTCACTCAGTAACATATTGATTTTATCCACTGCATTACGATTGGCAATAATGATACTAATCATCGCAACTCTTGCGTCCATATTCCTTCTCCTTTCCATAGAAAAAAGAACCTGTGAAAACAAGTTCTTGCATGATAAAAATAACTTGTTTTCTTGCTTCGTAGTTTCTCTTTGAAGTCAGTTTCTTTTTTGTACGTTTGTACGCAGTTCTTCTTTGTACGCACGTTTTGTATGTATATTATAGTCTTCTTTATTTATTTTCTCAAGGAATATGCAAGTTTATTCTAAAAAAGGACGATGATTTCTCATCGTCCAAATTTCAATTATTCAATTGTAATAGCAGTTTCTACTTCTGCTCCGTATACTTTTTCACCATTTACAAGTGCAAATGCTTTAATTTTGTAGTTGTATGTACTTCCAACTTTTAATCCTGTGTTTGTTAATGTTGTCGTAGTTGTTGTTTTCAAGTGACGGTAAGCTCTACCATCTTTACTACGATAAATATCATAATATGGCATTGCTGCTACTTTATCCCAGGTTAAAGTAATTGTTCCATCCACATTTTCTACTTTCACATTTGTAGGAGCCACATCTTGTGTTAAGACAATTCCTTCTACCACATTAGAACCATTTGTCATTACACGTTCACTACTATCGTAACGAGCTGCTTTGACTTGG
>JAXJYR010000082.1:0-10836 GCA_036306885.1 Longicatena sp. | reverse complement strand
TTGCGTAACTTACACCTTGTGCATGATTTCCTGCACTACTCGCAATGACTTTTGTCACGATTCCTTGTTCTTTCATTTTTGCTAATTTATTAAAAGCTCCACGAATTTTAAAAGAACCTGTTTTTTGACGATTTTCACACTTTAGAAATACATCACAATTACTCATTTGTGAAAATGTTTTTGAACTAGACACTTCGACATTGTGAATATTTCCTCTCAGTCGTGCGACTGCAGCATCAATATCTCTGCAATCCATACATTTTCCCTCCTATGTAAAAAAGACAGCATCTTATTTTATCGCTGCCTTTCTTTCTTCTCAAACCTTTGTCAATGTAAAAAAGGTATCTCTTGAGCAGTTGTATGTGACCATACAGAAAGAAAAACAGACTTGCATCGAATGATTAACATATCTATAAGGTCAATGACAAAACCTACGTTACGATACATATTGTCCACTTCCTTCCTACTCAACAACATTGCATATAATATACAACTTTTTTCGCAAACCGTCAACCACTTTTGATAAACTTTGTAAAATATTTTCAGAAATTATCATAATTTAATGAAAGATTTTCAGAAAGCTCTTTCTGACTTTAAAAATATAAGTTGTTATTGTATAATAAACACGCAGAAAGTGAGTGATATGATGTATCGTGAAATCGCTAAATTAATCTTATATAAACCTGAAACCACTTGTATTTTATCTAATTTTTCCGATATTACTCGTAAATTTGATTCAAATCAATACGATAAAGCTAATCTAACTGAACTTATTTATCAAAGTGTAAAAGATTTATTAGATTTATCTACTTTATATGGTTTTGATCAAAACCTATGGCAATGTTATTTAACCTATTATATGATGATGCATGAAAATTCTTTCACATTAGTCAGCGAGAAAAATCCTGCATCTAATGGTAGTGTAAATTTCTTTGCGTTAAATGATTATCAAGTATTCTATCGTTTATTCCATTATGATTTCCAACCACTGGAACATGCTTTAGATATTAATGTTTTTTCTATTTTAACCAATTATACTGCGATGGCTAAAAAAGAGCGTATGTATAATAAAAACGTTTCTGATAAAGTGTTAGAAGTCCGTAATTTATTAAAAGATGCACAAAACGAACAAGAATTCTTTACAATTATGACAAACTTCTATGCCCGCTTTGGTGTAGGAATGTTTGGATTAAATAAAGCATTCCGTATTCAATCTGATGATTATGGTAACGTAACATTCTTACCTATTAATAATATGGACCAAGTAACATTAAATGACTTAGTTGGTTATGAATGGCAAAAAGAAGCTTTAAAAGAAAATACGCGTGCCTTCTGTACTAGCGGTAAAGCAAACAATGTTTTATTATATGGTGATGCAGGAACTGGTAAATCAACAAGTATTAAAGCTATCGTAAATGAATTCTATGAAGATGGTTTACGTATGATTGAAATTTATAAACATCAATTTAAAGATTTATCACAAATCATTGCGAAAATTAAAAATCGTAACTATCGTTATATTATTTATATGGATGATTTAAGCTTTGAAGAATTTGAGATTGAATATAAATTCTTAAAAGCGGTCATTGAAGGTGGAGTTGAAACAAGACCTGACAACATCTTAATTTACGCAACAAGTAATCGTCGTCATTTAATTAGAGAAACTTGGGGTGATCGTTCTGATATGAGTCAAGATGAATTACACCACAGTGATACGATTGCTGAAAAATTATCACTTGTCGCTCGTTTTGGTTTAAGTATTCCATTTGAAAAACCAAATCAAAAGAACTATCAACAAATCGTCATCGAACTAGCTAAACGTTATCCTGAAATCACATTAAGTGAAGAAGAATTAATTAAAGAAGCACGTAAATGGGAAATCGCTCATGGTGGAATGAGTGGTCGTGCTGCCCAACAATTAATCAACCATTTAGCAGGTAAATCTGTTCTTTAACACCTTAGGAGGATTTGATTATGATGCATCCAGATACGATATTCCCTTTTTTGATTACAATCATCGGAGTAATTATCTATTGTTTATACAAAAACAAATAATATAAAAAATACCAGTAATCACAAGACTATACTTTGGTTACTGGTATATTTTTTATTTCGCGATGTTAAACATATGGAATGGAATATGACAATATCCTGTTGGATTCTTTTCTAGATATTTTTGATGATAATCTTCGGCATCATAGAAATGTTCTAATGGTAATACTTCTACTACAATTTCTTTATCATAGTTCTTTTGCATATCAGTAGTAAAAGATTGAATCACTTCTAGTTCTTTTACATCTGTATAATAAATTCCTGTGCGATAAGAAATCCCTTCATCTTCTCCTTGTTTATTTAATGATAAAGGATCAATAATCATATAAAAATATTTTAATAATTCAACTAATGATACTTTTGATTCATCATATACAATTTTAACTGTTTCACTATGACCACTTTCTTGTGATTTTACATCTTGATATGTTGGATTCGCTGTCTTCCCATTCGCATAACCTACTGTTGTCTCAAGAACACCATCAAATTGGTCAAAAAATCTTTGTACTCCCCAAAAGCATCCTCCAGCAAAATAAATAATTTTCATAGTTAAATGCACACCCTTCTTATTTCGTAAACACATTATAACATCATTATAAAGTATAGTGTATAAATTACTTTACATTCAAAACGCCTTTTTATACTTCTACTATTACATAAGCTAGCCGTTAAACCGTTACAAAAAATAAATATAAATATATTTTAGCCCTAACGGTGAAGTGAACCCCTCTTGTTGGACAAGAAAATAATTGTATATGGACTAATTAGTCCATATACAATTATCACGACCGACAGGAGGGGTTCACTTCATTTTCAGGATGCTTAAATAATTAACATTTTGGCCACTCAGTCAGTTTTTCTGACTCTAATCTTTTGATTTCTTCTCTAATTAATACAAGCTGTGCATCAATTTGTTCCTTAGTAGGGTTCAAAGGAAGCGGAGGTATATTCGGATTTACAACTCTACACATGATATTCCTTTCTCCCTTCTAAAACGCTCTATAACGTTCTTTTCAATTTCTTCAAATAACTTATCGTCCATTACATTATACATACTTTTTGCCAAATCGTCAAATTTAGCATCATATTCCCCGGACCTAAAAACTTCTGTACCGATTTCATACATAAATACCCTTCCATCATGAGTGAGTAATATACCAGTATCATACCCTCTATACCCCATGTTGAACGATAGGGCAAATTTGGAGTATCGTTCACCCTGTAACTAGCTTTTTACACAGTGTTAAAAAATCTTTTTCGTTCATAAGTACCTCCTAAAATAAGAAAATCTCCCTATTTGGATACTTAAAAAAAGTCTTTACCTTGTATACCTCTATTGGGAACGCCATCATGCAAGTTTCTTTCTGGGTGATATCTTTCGTTAGATAAATAAACACCATACGCAAGAATCGAACTCGATGTAACATCATCGCCATGCTCTATATAATAAATTAAGTCTTTCGTATCATTTGGATGGTCCACTATACACAGAGCCCCTAAAACAAAATCATAATTGTTTTTGATTTTTCTCAATAACTTGGCTAATTTTTTTGTTCCTTACTTAACTCACTCATCTTCATCACCCCATCTGAGTCCTTCATGAATGGTGCTTGTGTTGAACGATAGGGCAAATTTGGAGTATCGTTCACCTAGAAAAAATACAATCAACCTTCCCTAAAGCTTATAAAGAATTTATAATGTTAATACAAAGGAGATGATTTTCTGTGCAAAACGAAATTCCATATTTTTTTCAAAGGGAAGACAAAGAACCCACAAAAGAGCATTTAGAATATTTAGAATTGTTGAAAAAATATGAAAATGTCTTTGGAATCCCATTTGGACTTCCGTATCCCCCGCCTTGTGGTGATATTTTTAAAGATGATCGTAAACTAATAAAAAAATGTTTAGAAGAAGGAAAAACAGTAAAAGAATTATTTCCAGGGTTATGGAAATATGAAGATGATTGGTTGGTATAAGCACTTGCAAAGATGCTTTTTTTATTTGAGGAGGTACGTAGTTGAACGATAGGGCAAATTTGGAGTATCGTTCACCTTCAACTTGAGCATACAAATCATCACCTAATACAGTTCTTAAAAATTCCATTATAAATCCTCCGTGTTTTTTATATCTGGTTCACTCCAGTATGAGTTAGCAATTTATATCTCTTGTAATCGAGTAAGCAAACAGTTTAAACGACATGTTCAGGTCAATATAAAAACGTGGCATAATACCACGTTTCTAACTAGATTAAAGTTTGTAAAATAAGAAAACACTCTATTTTTTAGGATGTTCTGTAATATAAGCTTCGATTTTTTCTTCATATTTTTTTAATTGCGGAATTTTATATTTTCCTATTTTACTAGCTATCAAATAACAATCTTCATCGTATATATATCCATAATTTATCACAAAATTTATAAACAAAATCGCTTGCACATATCCTAACATGCTAGGCAAAGTAAGAGCTCCATCAGATCCCCAAATATAATCTGTTCCGTCTGAATAATACCCTAATAAACCACTAATATTATTGTCTTTTACAATAGGATGGATTTTATTGAATTCAAAAACATCTTGAATATTTTCAAATTCAGATTCTACTATTTTTTTTACCATAATATAACTCCTTTACACTTTATGTGCAATTCTTATGATAACATTTGGAAATCGGTCTTTAGTTGAACGATAGGGCAAATTTGGAGTATCGTTCACCCAAGTGATGAGTGAAGATACAAAAGTAGTGCTTGAAGCAATGACCGCAATCTTCGAATTCGTAACCGTAACGTTCCTAATGTGTAACGAAATTAGAAGATGGTTCGACAAGCACTAATACAAGCTGAGGGATGGGGAAACCCCCTTTCCTCGTCCCTATTTATATCTTATCACAAAAACGAATTATGAGAAACAAAAACATCGAAACTTTAACAGTACTTTTTATCTTAACTTTTATCATTTTAGGTACAACAGATTTTTCTAATCTGTTACCTATTAACATCGTAACGATTGTTGAACGATAGGGCAAATTTGGAGTATCGTTCACCTGACTAGCTTTTTACACAGTGTTAAAAAATCTTTTTCGTTCATAAGTACCTCCTAAAATAAGAAAAGCACCCTATTTTAAGGATGCTAAATAACTATCATATGGACATTTACCGCGAAACTCGCCTCTGTTTTTCCTGTATTCAATATA
The DNA here is from genome assembly GCA_036306885.1 of Longicatena sp. Lineage (GTDB taxonomy): Bacteria > Bacillota_I > Bacilli_A > Erysipelotrichales > Erysipelotrichaceae > JAXJYR01. The sequence goes on along the minus strand of JAXJYR010000082.1, from coordinate 5,594 downwards.
GGCTTTAAAGCTAGCAATTGCTTCTCTAGGAGCATCTTTTGTCAAACAATATAATCCAGTATCATTGTCAATTGTATACCAAGATTTATTTGTTCTCCAAAAATCTATTTCTTTTTTATACCCACGCATAAATGTCACCTCTTCTTTAATACTATTTTAACAATTTCAGCCATAGGTTGAACGATAGGGCAAATTTGGAGTATCGTTCACCCCCCACTTTCTATCATTTTTAAATTATAACATAACCAAAGTATTGTTACCCACCATTTTTTCTTGTATATCTTCTTCACCTGTTAAATATAATACTTTTGCATATTGTTTTTCTGTTAATTTAAATACTCTAACTATTCCTGTTTTAGGTTTATAATCCATAAGTCTTCTATAATGTTTTTCTGCTCCTTTTCTATTATTAGTAATTCTCATAAATACTTCTTTTGAAATCCTTAAATAACCATCAGAAATTAAAAATTTTCTCAATTTGGTATACTCTGTTTTCGTCCCTCTTTTATTGGTAGGTGATAAGATTACAATTATTCTCATTCTGTAATCAACTCCATATACTCCAACGGTAAAATTTTAGGTACTTTTAATAAATCAATATCATTGTCATAATAACATTTCCTTAAACTTTCGCACGTTAAATCAATTGCATGAATAACTGGAATCTTTTGTTCATTAAAACTACAAGCAAGATATAAAACCCTACTTATATTTTTACGATCTTGTTTAGTTAAAATGATATTTTCCTTTATATCTTGATAAACAATCAAATCAACAATTGGTCTAAAAGGTTCTATCAAATCATCTGCCAAATTAAATACATTTAATTGATTATTGTGATGAATACCAAAGGTTGGATGAAAACCTATGGAAACCAATGATCTTACAATCGCACTTCTTACAATAGCATAACCATAATTTAATCGGCTATTGACTGGTGATTCTATTTCTCTATTCATACCAGGATAATAATAAGAAAAATATAATTTAGCGGCAATGGATTCAAAATAATCAACATTCTCATCTGAAAGATGTGAAGTATATCTAACAACCTTTTCCATTCCTTCCTTTCCTAATAATGTTAATGCATTTTCTTGATTTAAAATTTTTTGTTTAATAATTTTTATCCATAACATCCTTTTCCATTGATTTGACTTATTGATTTGTTCATGCATTAATTTTGCTTGTCTACTACTCCCTTTCATTGGTAATACAATTGCGGTAGGTAAATACTTTCATCAAGTGTAACCAATGATATTTTATTTTGTGAAAGAATTGATAAAGCTTTTGTAGATATTCTCATATCTGGACCAATACAAAAAATATGTAACAAATCTTCTAAAGGCACCTTAATTTCTTTACATTCTTGTAATATGTGGATTTGATAATGTCGGATATGCAGTTCGCTAGGATTACTAATTTCTAGAATACGAAAACTTATATATATCACTTCCCTGAGGTTATCTTTATTATAAAACATAATGTGGGTAAAAAAATCACCTCATCATTACAGGAGGTGATTTTTTTATTTACGACGTATTCTTGTATTGATTTTCCATACAGCAATTAAATATGCTGTTTCTTTGGTCCAATCACCATATGCAAAATATGTTTTATCTTCTTGCCATTCTTCATATTTGCGAGTTATTAGTTCTAATAAAATTTCATATTGTTCCTTATTAATATAATCTAACAGTCCATTTTCTAATAAAATAGCTAAATTATCAGCACGCTCAGATTCATTATCATAACCATGGCCTACAAAGAGACGTTCAAACAATACATTTAATGCTTTCGTTATCGTATCTCCATAACAACCTTCATCAATCTCCATTAGTTTTACACAAATAATTACAGTAGGTTTAACAACATAATTGTAGAAAAATCACTTGGCATTTTCTTATCAACACATAATGGAATATATCCACGTTCATTTTTGTCTTCATTCAAATGATAATAACGTTTGTTTCTTAAGCTTAATACATATTGTTCAAGTTCATGTAATCTTGCGTGATTTAAAGTTCCATTTTCGTTCCATACATTTACATTCATTTTATATATCCTCCTGTCATCTGACATCTATAGTATATATATAATAAATTTTTGAAGTTAGGTGCTTGGCACCAAAAAAGAAGCTTTAGGCTTCTTTTAAAATATTCTCGCATATGCTGAGACATATTCATATGTTTCATCTTCTGGAATACGTGAAATAATAATTCCTTTTCTTGGCATTGCGTTTATATAAAACCCATTTCCAATATAAATTCCTACATGATGCACATGTAAATCAATAGATTTACCATCTACACCTATAATCGTCTCGTGTTCACGATCACAAACACCATCTTCATCAAGATCAATTATCAATGGTAAACCTCGATCATCTTCACTTGTGTAACAATCATCTTTATTGATAAACACAAAATCACCAGTTTTTAATAGATTACGATCATATTGTGAAGAATATAAATATTTTGTAGTATCACCATTTTGAATTAATTTATAGACATCATACGCAATATCATGATTAGAAACAAAATATTCATTTGGTTTACTTAATTCATATAACATTCTCAGTACAAAACCAGAGCAACTATACGCATCAATTTCATCTAATTCCATCCCTTTCATTTCTGAGATAGAATAATGACCATAACTTTTAAACATTTGGCTCATCGCAACTTTCATCAACCGAGTCAATTCGTTATCATTTTCATTGATATTTACGTTTATTTCAACTACACCATCTTTATCGATGCCAAAGATTGCGTTTGTTCCAGGAATCATATAAGTGGTATCTTTTATAACTTTTCCACTCACTAAGTCACAATAATATAATTTTTTATTTACTGTATCACTTACAAAACCATACGCAAGATGACCTTGATTTCCATGTTCGATTTGAAAATAATATGTACCTAACTCTCCACAGTCTTGAATTCCTGTTCGAAATCCAATTGGCTCATTCAAATCCATATAATATGTATAGATGGAACCATTACGTGTTACAGTTGTATAACCTTGTTGCACTTCACCAGTTATTGGATCTGTCACAATATATTTTGACTCAGCTAAATTTAAATCTGTTTTAATATTACGCCATTCATCATGGCAGGTAATACCTTCCGCTGTAAAGAAATATGGTTTACCATTGATTGTCTTGAATTCACTTGTTGCTACACTACCATCTCCATTAAAATAACGATAATATTCTCGATTTGGAATTTGTAACAAAGCTGTTCTGGAACGTCCTTTTGAATTAAAATAATAATATTGAGTACCTGTATTTGATTCAATCACTTTATATCCAGTATGTACATATCCAGATGGTGTAAAATAGTATGTATATTGACCCACTTTTTTCACAGTATCAATATAACTTCTACCATTACTTGCCATATAATAACGTTTTTTGTTAACTTCAACCCATTGACTTCTTCTAGCTGTACCATCTTTATCAAAATAATATTTATATTTACCTACTGTATATAAACCTTTCGCAGCTTTTCCATTGGATTTAAAATAATAGATTTCTCCATTAATGGTGTGAAGTCCTATCTTAACACCACGTTCCAAATCTTTATCAAAATAATAAACGTTTGTTTCTCCATCAATTGTTAATTCATGTAATCCTTTACGAACTACTCCATTTTGATCAGAACTAATCCACTTAGAGTGTTTCAAACCTAAATCATTACGAATATTACGTAATGAAGAAGTATTTAAAATTCCATCTTTGGTAAAGTAATATGTTTTTCCATCAATTTTTTTGAACTGTGCTTTCGCAACTGTTCCATCCCCATTAAAGTAACGTTTATATTCTCCAGCTTTCTTTAATCCAGTTGTGGATTTCCCTTTTGAATTAAAGTAATAGTATTTTCCATCTATCTTTTTATAACCACCATTTTTTAATAGTTTTCCACTACTAGAAAAACCATATATGCTACTTCCTACTTTTTTAGCACCAGTATATGCTTTCCCATTACTTCCAAAATAATAATCAAAGCCATTGATTGTTTTCCAACCATTCGTTAATGCAGTCCCATTACTTGTAAAATAATAATAAGAATCATTTACTATAGTGAAACGATTTTTCATTAATTTACCATTTTCATAGCCATAATATTTTCCTGATTTTTTAGTTATTGTTTTACATTTTGTAACATAAGTTGTTTGTTGTGCATGTATTTTCAGATTGCGTGGTTGCGCCCAAACATATCCCCATTGAAATACACATCCAAATATTAACATCATCATACCTATCAATATATTTTTTCTCATATTGTTATCCTCTTTCATTGTTTCGTTACATCTACATAGGTAATCAGTGATTCTTTTTCTTTCACATTGTAAATTACATTTGTAGTTGGAATATCTAACAATCTTCCATCATCACATCTAAAATGTACAACATCCAAAGAAGTATAAGCATCTACTATTCCATGTTCAATTTTAATATCATCTTCATGTTCATATACGATTTTCATAAATACATACACCTCATTTTCTTAATGAAAACATTATAACATCATCTACCAATTTCAACGCAGCACTTTCATTTTGAAGTACATTTTTAATATAGTTTGTTATTTCGATTAAATCCTTTTCAAAAAGCGGTAAATATCTTAATGTATATGTCTTATTTATCATTTATAATACTTTTCCTAACTTTAGAAAAAACATCATTATGAGAAAGACGTTCTTGGCTTGTTGATGCTTGATGATCTGCTTCATCTAATTTCAATTCTCTTTGATCAATCAATTTAGAATATTCTTCCAAGCTTAATACTACCATTGTTCCATAACCATTTTTAGTTAAGTATATAGGTTGTCCAGTACTTACAATTGCTTCTATTTCACTAAATTTGTTTCTTAAGTCAGAAACAGGTCGAATTTGAATCATAATTAGCCCTCCTCTTTATCATAATTTTATCATAATTTTATCATAATTAAAATCTACCACTTCTTCTAAAAATCCATATAAAAGATAAAGTTGTTCATACTTATATACGAATGGCCCGTAGCTTTCTTCAAATTTTATTTTCGAGTTACCATTCTTCTTGTTTTTGAACAATGATATCAATTAGAATTTCATATTGATTTTAATTAATATATTATAGATTAGTGTCAAATTGTTCGATAAAATATTCAAAAGATTCTTGGTCTAATCCAGACATTTAAATTTTTAAAAAAAAGATACGAAATATTGCTATCTCATATCTTTATAATGATTATTTAAATGCTTTTCCTACAGCTTCTTCAATACTGTTGATTCCGTATTTTGCCATTACTTTTGGTAATTCTTCAATGATTTTTACACAACAGAATGGATCTACGAAGTTTTGTGCTCCAACTTCTACTGCACTTGCTCCTGCATATAAGAATTCTAGTACATCTTCTGCACATGTAATTCCACCTACTCCAATAATTGGAATGTTTACAGCTTGTGCTACTTGATAAACCATACGAATTGCAACTGGTTTTACAGCTGGTCCACTTAATCCACCTGTTTTGTTTGCTAGGATTGGTTTTCCAGTTCTTAAATCTAAACGCATACCTAATAATGTGTTAATTAAGACGATTCCATCTGCTCC